>DAOVMN010000153.1 GCA_030630685.1 Thermoplasmata archaeon
GGGGTGTAACAGGGGGGATGCCTGGGGGTGGTAGCGGGGGCGGTGTTAAATTTGTTCTCGATATAGTCCCCGGGGGAAACTATCCTCACAAAAATAATAGTGGCATTTCGTCCCAATCAACTTATATAGGTAGGACAATCTTACCATTCATCGGTGTAAATATGAAATTGTTCCGTACACAAAAAGGCTCTGGGAAACGGATAAAAGATCCGGTGCCTGCCGTGAAGATCGCCATGTACCTCATCATTGTGATGGCCTGTGCATTCCTGCTTCTCCTTGCCATCGAGGAGGTTGAAGGGAGAACCATCACGGTGGACGATGACGCCCCGGAGGGAGGAGACGGGTCAAAAGAAAAGCCGTTCAATAAGATTCAGGATGCCGTTGATAATGCCACAGAGGGAGATACGATTAGGGTTTATGAGGGGATTTATTATGAAAATGTGGTGGTGAATAAAACATTGAGTTTGATCGGGAACGGCTCGGCAGAGACCACCATCGACGGCGAGGAAAAAGGAGATGTAGTGACGATTACAGTTGATTGGTGCAATGTGAGTGGCTTTGGAGTTACGGGGAGCGGAGATGATTGGAGGGATGCAGGGATAAAGGTAGAATCGAACCACACCCACATTTTTGGAAATAACCTTTCTAACAACAAAATTGGGATTTATCTCGATCATGCGGGTTACAACACCATCGCCAACACAAGCTCGAATAACGAAGGAGGCGGTATCCTTTTTAAAGATGCAGATAATAACACGCTCATAAACAACACCTTCCCCTCCGAAGGCCTCACTCTCCAGTCCTCCAACCACAACACCTGTTCATCGAACAACTATAACAACATCCTTCTCAGCTCCTCCGACTATAACACACTTTCCCACAACACGTGCGACTCAAGTTGGCTGCATGGTATTAATCTTACAGACTCTGATAACAATATCCTCGAGAGCAACACCTGCACTAACAACTGGGGCTCCGGCATCTGTTTCAACACTGCCCTCCACAATATCCTCACGAATAACACTTGCTCTAAAAATCGAGGAGATGGCATCCATCTCAACGGGCACTCGAACTACAACACTCTCACCAACAACACCTGGTCCAATAATCGCCGGAACGGTATATTAATCTGGGCCTCCGAGCATAACAACCTCACCAACAATACCATCTCCAGTAATGGTATTGGAGTCCTGCTGGAGCGCTCTTCCAAATACAACACAGCACATTATAATTTCATTTACAACAACGATGAATACGGAATTGATGCCTCGAACAACAAAGGCTACACCATCAACGCCACCCACAACTACTGGGGCCACGAGTCAGGACCTTACCATCCTGTGAACAATACTGAGGGGAAGGGCGACAATGTTACCGATTACGTGGAGTTTGATCCCTGGCTAAATGCCCCTGTTGAAGAAGAAGAAAGAACCACATGGTATGTGGACGACGACGCCCCGGAGGGAGGGGACGGGTCAAAGGAGCACCCGTTCAACAAGATTCAGGATGCCATTGATGCTTCTCAGGATGGAGATACAATCAGGGTGTATGAGGGGACCTATTACGAGAATGTGGAGATTGATAAAACACTGAGTTTGGTTGGAAATAGTTCTGCGAATACGACAATTGATGGTGGTAGTAGTGGTGATGTGGTGAAGATTACTGCTGACTGGTGTAATATAAGTGGGTTTAAGGTGACTGAAGGTGAATGGGGTTATGCAGGAATAAAAGTTGAAGCAAATTGTAACCGGATTTTTAATAATCACTGCACTAAAAACGATAGATATAGTATCTATCTTACATTCTCATCTAATAACACGCTCCTAAACAACACCTGCTTCAACAACTACTACGGCATCTGCCTCTACGGCACCGACAACAACACCCTAACAAACAACACCTGCTCCTTGAACTATCATTATGGAATTTACCTTCAAGAATCCAACCACAACACAATCTCCAACAATACATGCTCCAATAACAACCAACGCGACGGCATTTTAGTTGATGGTTCATACAACACTCTTATAAATAACACCTGTTCGAACAATGGAGGCGATGGTATTGAACTCTACGGCACCTCCAACACCTTAACAAATAACACCTGCGCAAACAACGGCGAAAATGACATTGTGCTTCGCTATTCCAGCCATAACGTCTTTGTAGGCAATCGAATGATAGGGAATGGTATTTACATCACTGGCTATTATCTTGAGAACTGGAACACTCATACCATAGACACCACGAATACCGTGAACGGAAAACCTGTCTATTACTTTTCGAACACGAATGGGACAACTGTGCCATCCGGTGCGGGACAGATTATTCTGGCAAACTGCACCCACATAACTGTTAAAAATCAGAACTTGAGTAACGTAGGTTCAGGCATCTGTGTCGTAAATTCGTCGAATATCTCAATCACCAATAATACCTTCAACACTAATACACACGCAAGCATATATCTAAACTCTTCAGATTACACTAAAATTTTGAATAATTGCATCGGTAATGGCGGGTACAGTGTAACTCTTGCAACCTCTTGCTACAACACAGTTTCCAATAATGTCTTCTCCCACACTAAAATTGCCATAATCCTCTTGTACTCTGATTACAACATCTTTATGAACAATACCTGCTCTGAGAACACTGGAAATGGCATCCAGTTCTATTACTCCGACCAGAATATTCTCATCAATAATAAGTGCACGAACACCGAAGTAAATGGCATTCTCCTTGAAGAGTCCGAAAACATTACACTCATCAACAACACCTGTTCAGGGAATAAATATGATGGCATTCTCCTCGGGGGCTCCAAAAACATCACGCTCACCAACAACACCTGTTCAGAGAATAAAAATGATGGCATTTGGTTCGGTTACTCCAAAAACATCACGCTTATCAACAACACCTGTTTGAACAATGGAGGTAATGGTATCTATCTTTGGGATTCCAATTCCTGTACCCTACTAAACAACATAATATCAGGTAACAATATTGGAATTTATTTGAAATATTCTTCACAATATAATACCGCCTACTACAATGACATTTCCAACAACACAAACTACGGAATTGATGCCAGAGATAATAACGGCTGCACAATCAACGCCACCTACAACTGGTGGGGCCACGAGTCAGGTCCCTACCATCCAGAGAATAACTCCGAAGGCAAAGGAGACAATGTCACGGATTATGTTGAATTCGACCCGTGGCTCAGAAAGGAAGTAAACCAAAAACCTGTGGCTCACATCGAATCCATATCTCCAAATCCGGCTATGGGAGGACAAAACGTAGCCTTTACAGGAGAAGGTACCGATGACGGCAACATTGTAAGGTATGTTTGGACCTCTTCATTAGACAACATGCTCTACAACGGCACCAATGCGAATCTCACTTTATCAAACCTTTCCGTTGGTACTCATACCATCCATTTCAAAGTTCAGGACAACGATGGGATGTGGAGCGATGAGGTCTCGACAGTTATAGAGGTCATCGAGAAGCAAGCTCCAGTGGTAGTAGAGATCGAGTATCCCGAACACGGAAGTACCGTGGCTGGTGGTATTGTCGTTAAGGGTACTGCCTTATACAAAGATAAAGAATCAATGAGGAATTATTATCTCGGAAATAGTGCCAACTCGGTCGCCATTTCGGCTGATGGGAAGTATATTGCTGCCGGGAGGGCCGGGGAAAAAGGCAGAATCTACCTCTTTGAGAAGGATAGTTCCACGCCGCTCTGGAATTGCAAAACGGATGGTATGGTGAAAAGGGTAGCTATATCGGCTGATGGGGAGTATATAGCCGCTGGTTCATGGGACCACATGGTTTACCTCTTCCATAAGGACAACCCCACGCCGCTCTGGGAATACGACACAGGTAGTTTTGTAGAATCGGTAGCTATATCGGCTGATGGGGAGTATATAGCCGCTGGTTCATGGGACGACACGGTTTACCTCTTCCATAAGAACAACTCCACGCCGCTCTGGGAATACAACACCAAAGGTATTGTATGGTCAGTCGCTATCTCAGCGGATGGAAAGTACATCGTCGCTGGCTCGACTGAGGAGATCGGCATTGAAATGCCTTCCAAAGGGAAAGTCTACCTCTTCGAAAGAGACAACTCCACGCCGCTCTGGAACTACACCACTGGGAGGTTAGTGTATTCGGTCGCCATATCGGCTGATGGAAATTACATCGCCGCTGGCTCCTGGGATGGTAAGCTCTACTTCTTTTCCAGAAACAACTCCACACCTATTTGGAATTACACGACTGGAGGTTCTTTGGAGTCCGTGACCATTTCTGCTGACGGAAATTACATCGCCGCCGGTTCTGATGATAAAAAGGTCTACCTTTTCCACAGGGATAGTTCCACGCCTCTCTGGAACTACACCACTGGGCATAATGTATGGTCGGTCGCCATTTCAGCTAAGGGAGAGTACATCGTTGCTGGCTCCTTGGACTATAAGGTTTACCTTTTTCATAAAGATAATAGTTTACCTCTCTGGAGCTACACCGCCAGAGATTATATGTGGTCGGTCGCCATCTCGGAGAATAGCGAATACATCGCCGCCGGTTCTCGCGATAACAATGTGTACTTATTCGGCAAACATAATGTCGAAAATATCCAGGTCCGCATCGACAACGGCGAGTGGCACGACACAACCGATACCTCAGGCGAGAACGAGAGCAAATATTCAAGCTGGCAGTTTGAATGGGATACCACACAATATTCCAACGGCCCACATACCATCTCGGCCCGGGCCTTTGATGGACAAGACTACTCCGCCATAGCGATTGTGGAGGTAGTGGTGGACAACCCGGGAAAAAAGCTTCCTGACCTTGTGGTACTCACCTTCTCCTCATATCCCATTTCTCCTGTAGAAGGCACAACCGCAATCCTAACAGCCGAGATCAAGAACATAGGGGATGCGGATGCAGAAAACATCTCTGTCTCATTCTACGACAACGCCGATGGGTGGCTTACGGTTATAGTCCGTATCGGGACAGTGAAGATACCCCATCTACCAGCAGGCACGACCCACACAGTGGAAGTAAAGTGGAACACCACAGGCCAGCTTGGATTCAACCTCCTCTGGGTGACCGTGGACCCGGATAGCGAAATCCGGGAAAGCAACGAGGAGAACAACGAGCTTACCCGGAATGTGCATGTGGTAGGGGCAAGGGAAAGTGATGAAGGCCTCATTCCGACCCCGCCATTACCATTGACAGCCGCAGCCATCGGCACCGCGGGCATAGTTGCCTTCTTCGCCGTAGGAATCTATGAGCCCTGGAGGTTCAGGTTTTTCTGCCTGCTCATCCCGCTCTACACCCGGATAAAGCCCAAGGAAGTGGAGAATTCGGTTGCAAGGGGCGAAATTATAGGTTATTTACGCCAGAATCCAGGTGCACACTTTTCCATGATCAAGAAAGACCTTGGCCTCGGGAACAACCAGCTTACCCACCATCTCGACATGCTCAAAAGGAACAACAGGATCAAATCCAGGGATGATGGCAATAAGAAGCGGTTCTATCTAAAGGACTATAGGATACCAGGGACATTAGGGATACATAGACGGATCATCGAAATCCTCACCCGCACCCCTGGATTGAATCAGAAGAGGCTTGCGGAGAAAATTAATATGCGCGAGAAGACGGTGGCCCGCCATCTTAAAGACCTTGCTGAGAATGGAAAGGTGAATATCGAGAAGAAGGGGAGGGAAAAGCTCTGCACCGCTATTGAAGATGACTACACACATCCACATTCCATCATCCGGGAATCCGATTAATCGGGATCTCCGGGGGGACAATGTTGTAAGGTAGCGAATAGGAACGCGGATGACACGGATTTGCCGGATTCCCGCGGATTTTTCATTGATCCGTGTTTATCTGTGTGATCCGCGTCATCCGTGTTCCCAAGTCTGGTCGCAAACGCAAAATTTCAGTTCCTTATTCAC
>DAOVMN010000488.1 GCA_030630685.1 Thermoplasmata archaeon
AAGCTTTGCAAGAAGGCCGGCATGCCTTGTGAGGGGGCCGCTCCTGAGCATGTGCTTCACCTTGTCCATGTCCTGCTTGGCCATCATCCTTCCTAATGCCCAGGTGTTGGCCTGGGACATGGCCTTGTAATCCACATCCGCGGGGTTCTGGGTGCACATTATGCAGGACACGCCGTATTTCCTCCCCTGCTTAAAGAGGAGTTTCAGCATCTCCTTTGCCGGTGGCTTCCTTGGGTGGGGTGGAAGGTAGGGTGCGATCTCGTCCACAAGGAAAAGGAGCTGCACATCCTTGGACGGGTGTTGCAGCATGTAGGTGTAGATCTCCCTGGCTATTATGGCGACAAAGAACTGCTTGTGCTCCTCAGAGGTCAGGGTGTTGAGATAAATGACATTGACAGGGACCTTCCCATTTTCCACCGGGTTAAGGAACGCCCCGATGTCCACAGGCACACCAAAGTTGAACAGGAGTTGATCCATGCCCATGGAGAGGTATTTCAGGTTCTTGGAAAGCCGTTTTCTCTCCCGATCCGTGATGATCGAGGAAGGATCTTTCAGGCCCAGCTTCTCAGGTTCGAGAACCATATCTGAAAACTGTGAGAAGTCCGAAATAGGAAGGGAGCTCTGCCATGCCCTTTTCAGGAACTCGAACAGGAAGTTCTTGGCAGCTTTGGCTTCGTTCGTTCCAATCTTGTAGCCCAGGATC
Organism: Thermoplasmata archaeon; assembly: GCA_030630685.1. Lineage (GTDB taxonomy): Archaea > Thermoplasmatota > DAOVMN01 > DAOVMN01 > DAOVMN01 > DAOVMN01. The sequence continues at coordinate 704 of DAOVMN010000488.1, forward strand.
CTTACCAGGCCGACGCATACAAGGTCAAGCGCCCTGATGAAATCCTCCTTTGGAAGGTTCGGCGGTGGTATCCTTAGAGGATTGATGGATAGCGGGATACCCTTTGTGGAAGCAGGGGTGAATATCCTAACTTCAGCCCGATTAAGGTAGTTGGCGTAACTCACGGATGAGGTCCCTTCAGCTTCGATGGTTCCTTTCTTCCCGATGATGGCCAGGCTTGCCAGGTCCCCCTGTGGGTCAATGATGATGGAGGGAATACCCAGAATGGTGGCTTCTTCTACAAGCACCTTTCCAAGTACGGTTTTCCCTGATCCAGAAGCCCCAAGGATCGATATGTGTTTTTTCAAAATAGAAACAGGTAGTGTAATCTGGCTGGATTCATCATAAGCTAAAAGGTCAATATCCTCTATGTTGCCCTCTTCTTTCCTTTGTGCAATTGCCGAGGTCCTTATGCCAAGGAGTAATTTTTCGTCATCCATGTTCCGACACATCGGTTTTTAAAAATAAATCTATCGCACGGCATTGGGCCAGGGAAAGAAAATGTTTTGGATAAAGGATTCTCAATCAGCTAAAGCACCAGAAGAAAATTTGGATAAATGATCCTCAATCAGCTAAAGTACCAGAAGAAAAGTATGAAAGGAAATTTATTAGGATGGATAATTGGCTACAGAGGCTCTGGTCTTATTCGCCACTTGCCGCACATCTTTCTCGCTAAATTTTAACTTAGTCTCCCCTTTAGGCCCCCACGCACGTTGGGGGAAAGACCGGAACCCTTATAAACGATACCAAAGGCCGTGAGAAAAATAAAACGAATTCTCCCGAAACCACCGAAACCCTTATATATGGGGCCCAACAGTCAGGTGCTTTATCCCATCTTATCATGGATAAGACATAGAGGGGGATAAGCCTATAATAATCAAAACTCTAAAACAAACAAACAGCCGCAACACCCATCAAATTCATTTGTTTTGGGGCAGCAAGCCAGAGCGGGGTTAATACAATTAATGTGAAGCATT
>DAOVMN010000404.1 GCA_030630685.1 Thermoplasmata archaeon
AATGCTTCACATTAATTGTATTAACCCCGCTCTGGCTTGCTGCCCCAAAACAAATGAATTTGATGGGTGTTGCGGCTGTTTGTTTGTTTTAGAGTTTTGATTATTATAGGCTTATCCCCCTCTATGTCTTATCCATGATAAAACGGGATAGAATACCCTAATTATTGGGCCTTATATATAAGGGTTTTGGTGGTTTCGGGAGAATACGCCTTTGTCTCCATTTGTTTTAGGGACACACTTATATGGGTTTCGGTTGCCTTTGCTGAGGTTTTCGGGCCTTTATCTCATATTTCTGGTCTGGTCTTAATAGCCTGCTCCAGTCCGGCAGGTTTGACACTACTTATCCTCACAAGGGTATCGAAGGCCTTCTTTATGGCCTCGATAGTCTGCAGGATCTCCTCGCGGGTGTTGTAGCGGTTGAAGGTGAAGCGAAGCGACCCGTGAGCATCCTCGTGTCTCCGCCCCATGGCCATGAGCACATAGTTGGTCTGAAGAGTGCGGGAGGCGCAGGCCGAGCCGGTTGCCACCGCGATACCGTGCATATCAAGCTGTAAGGTAAGGGCCTCTCCCTCCACATAACGGAAGGTGTAGTTCACATTATAGGGACTGCGCTTCTCGCCCCTCGGGCCGTTGAGCATCACATCCGGGATATGCTTTTCGATGCCCCTCATCAGGAGGTCCTGAAGACCCCTGACCTTTTCAAGATTCTCTATCACTCCGATACGTGCAAGCTCCGCTGCCTTCCCGAACCCCACGATGGCAGGAACATTCTCCGAGCCTTTCCTGTAGTTGAAACGGGAGTCCGAGCCATGGATCACGGGTTCCGGAGCAAGTCCTTTCCGCAGGTAGAGTCCGCCCGCACCCCTTGGCCCGTGGATCATGTGGGAACTCATGGATAGGGCATCCACTCCAATCTTCTTTGCATCGAAGGGCAGCTTACCAAATGCCTCGCATGCGTCGGTGTGGAATAGCACCTTTGCACCTGTTTTCCGGTTGTATTCCCTGATGACCCTAACGATCTCCTCCAATGGCTCGATGGTACCGGTGATGTGATTTACAAACATGATGCTCACAAGGGTGGTATCCTTTCTGAGCTTTTCTTTGAGTTCCTTCGGGTTCACAAAACCGTCCCTGTCCACCCTTAGATAATCCACCTCATAACCTTCCTTCTCGAGCTGGCGAGATAGGTCCAGAACAGAGGGATGCTCGATAACAGAGGTAATGAGATGCTTTCCTATGCCTTTCCTCGCCTGGGCAAGCCCGCGTACAGCGATGAGGTTCGCCTCTGAACCGCTCGCGGTCATGGTGATCTCCTCAGGTGCGGCATTAATGACCATTGCCACCTGCTGCTGCGCCCTCTCGATGGCCTCGTCCGCACGGAGTGAGCCTTCGTAGAGCCCGGAAGAGACGCCAAACTCGTGGGTGAAGAAGGGCTTCATTTCCTCCAATACCTCCTTCGTTAGAGGGGTGGTTAGATTGTTATCCAAGTAAATGCGATTCATCCCTTCTCTCCCCTACCTTTTTCCTTGAGGAGTGAAATGATCGTCCCTACAATCTCTTCAAAGGCCTTACTCGCGGGAGAGTCGGGATGTTCAAGGATAAAGGGGGTGCCCCTGTCTCCGGTTTCAACTATTTTGGGCTCGATGGCCACTTTGCCAAGGAAAGGTATCCGGAAATCCCCGGCGGTCTTCTCTCCGCCGCCCTCCTTGAAAAGGTTTATCGCCTTACCGCAATGAGGACAGATGAGACCGCTCATGTTCTCTATGATCCCGAGGACATTCATACCGAGCTGTTTTGCAAAGTTAATACACTTCCTGGCGTCAAGAAGGGCAACCTCCTGAGGTGTGGTAACAATGACTGCGTGAGCTCGTGGGATCAACTGTGCGATACTCAGGGGCTCGTCTCCCGTACCTGGTGGGAGGTCAACGATAAGGTAATCGAGGTCCCCCCAGACAACATCACCAAGGAACTGCTGTATTGCCTGCATTTTCAATGGCCCGCGCCAGATGACCGGAGTGTCCTTCTCTCCGATAAGATATGCCATGGAAATAACCTTCAACCTTGGTGATGCCACCACCGGGGTTATCCCTTCTTTTTCCATCATAAGCCGGTGATTTTCGATCCCGAGCATCTTGGGCACATTTGGGCCGTGAATATCTACGTCAAGAAGTCCGACCTCGTAACCCTGAACAGAGAGAGAGAAAGCAAGGTTTGTGGCTACCGTGGTCTTACCTACCCCTCCCTTGCCGCTCATTATGACAATCTTGTGCCTTATCTTTTCGATACGCTCTCTGACTTTTTTCTGCCTGTTTTCGTAACTTTTATCGGGTTTTGTGTTCATCTTGGGCATTGGATTCCTCCCATTTAATGCTGGGTGTCTCAGGAACCACGATTTGGAGGAATTTAAAACAGTTTTCCCCTGTGGTCCACCGTCTCATGGATGCTTCCTATTATCAGCAGATTCGCCCATATGGGGGAACCTATATATACTTATGCCCATATGTGGGGCATAATGCCCAGATATGGACAAAGAGGCGGCCGAGGTCGAATGCTTTGCATTCAAACGGCACTCGGAAATCAAAGATTTCCTCATGCCTTAACGACCTCTTTGAGGTCATC
>DAOVMN010000366.1 GCA_030630685.1 Thermoplasmata archaeon
GCCCAAGCTCAGCTTTAGAGGAAGTCAAAAAAATGAGAAAATACAGGCAGGTACCTGCATGGTCAAAACCCTAACATTAGATTCGAATATATTCATCTCCCGAATCAAAGGCAATGAGGAGTACAGCGACAAATGCGGAGAAATCATAGAAAGAGTTGGTATAGATTTTATTTTAGTGGAGCCAACTATTCTAATCACAGAGGTCGGAAACGCTGTTGGGCGGAATATTAACGTAGAAACAGCAAGAAAGGAGGTAGAGGCAATAATCGAAATGGTCACAATCTTTCAAAATTGCGATACTTCATTCTGTTTGAGGGCTGGTCTAACCGGAGCCAAATATAACATATATTCTGCTGATTCAATCTTTCTTCAGACAGCTTTAGATTTTGATTCAAAGCTTGTTACATTAGATGAGGATGACTTTCTAAAAAAGGTGAAATCTAAAAGACCTGGAATAGATGCCGTACATCCCAGGGAATTCAGTATTTGAGGTGATAAAATGCAAATATCTAAAAGTTATCTTGAAGACCAAACATGGGCTCTGGAGCATTACAAAGAACTGGGAAGAAAATACCTGGACATGTGGGTTGCCGTACACGACAAAAAAGTGATATCTGCGAATATCGATGGAAGTAAGGTGAAAAAATACGTGGAAAAATATAAAGAGAAAGTCCCGTTGATTTTCGTGACAGGTGGTGCGGATGTGGTCTCGTAGAGTCTGCCCCCACTGCGGAGGGAAACTGTGAGAATCGGGAGCCACATAGGGAGTTCGTAGGGGGGAATTACAACGGATACAATGTCGGGAAACAGCTCAAACGAAGTGCAGTTAAACCATCACATTCCCTCCCCGGAAAAAAGTTCCCCCCTCCCGGACAGGGAAAGGGATCCAGGAATCACATTTTCAGGAAAAGTTAGTGGGATTCTCCTTCTTGGACTCATGCTTCTATTTCTCCTCAACCTCTTTCTCGCACTCTTCACAATCCTTATCGGGCCGGCACTGGTCTTTCCTGAGCTCCCTGGAGAGGAAGTCACTGTGCTCTTTGGTCTAACCGGGCTTGAAGGCACTGAGGCAGCGGTCTACTATCTCATTCTCACAGCCATCATTGTACTCTCCTTTTACAAAGCACTGAAGGAGGACGGAAGGGAACTGCTAAAACTGATTAAGAAGGAGGTCGGGTGGAATTCTGATGATGATTTGATTGGTGCCCCTCCCAAAAACGTGCATTACGACGGCATCGGAAAGAGGAAACCGATTTCGCCATCTCTCTTTTCACCCTACCTGAACAATGCCTTCGTTCTCGTTGCCCTGTTCTTTTTCAGTGTGTACGCATTCGAATTTTTCTTTGGCATCCTCATAACAGACATCCTCGGTATTACCAGACACTATCCTTCCTCTATTTTCGATGTTCCTCTCTGACAAAGGCTGTTTGAGCTTCCAGAGGCTCCTGTGATAGAGGAACTCGTTGACAGAGTACTTCTCATCGGGATACCGCTCTACCTCATCCATAATTATGGTACGAGAAAAAACAGGAACAGACCGGATCCCAATCGGCCTGAGGATATTTATCCGGTGCCGGGCCGGCGTCCCGATCTCCCTCGACATGACGTGGATAATAAGGGACTTCTTTCTTTATTCACCTCGCTTTTCAGGAAAGAAAACCGGAAATACTTCCTAGGCGGAGGCCTTGAACTGAACACCCAGGCCGTTCTTCTGCTCTTCATATCTTCAATGGTCTTTTCGATCTCCCACATCGGCTGGGACTGGACCAAACTCATCCCCACCTTTCTCGGGGGAATGATCCTGGGAGTGCTCTTTCTGAGGAAGGGACTTCATGCCTGCATCCTGCTCCACTTTGCAATAAACTCGTTTTCCATCTCTTACCTTGTGGCGGGAGAGCCCATGGTCCTTGAGGTGGTCCTTTACTCCATCTGTTTCGGGAGCATCCCCTTTGGGGCGTACTATCTCTACTTTTATCTCAGGTTCTTCAGGAGAAAACTCTCGCGGATCAACCTTGATTTCAGGAGCGTGGAATTCTCGAAGGCTGTCACAGCAACAGGAGGGGTTGTGTTACTCCTCTTTGTGCTCTTTGGATTGTTTTTCCTTGGAATGTTCGCTCTTGAAGATGATTCGGAGGAACACACAGAACACCGCTATTTCCAGCTCTCGGAAGGGGATTACTGCATTGTAAGGGCAGGCGGTTTCGAGAAGGGCGAGGGTCTCAATGGTTCCCTCGTGCTGACCGGCAAAACCGGTGAAATGGAGCTCTTCGTGAGCAACAAAACCCAGAAAGAGGGGTGGAAAGAAAGTGGGGGCGAGGTTGATACAAACGAGTTTCTTCTGTATTTGCACATAAAGATAGATCCGACACGAGGCTCAGGACGGAATGAGGGAGACCGAAACAGCGACACCTCGGATGAAGAAAAACTTTTCACGCTCACGTTCGAGGATCCGGAGACCGTCTATTTCATCCTGCATGCTAAGAAGGATTCTCGTTGTTACTTCAACTATACGACCAATACAAAGAGCAGTGGCGGCCCTGACATCGTTATCTTTTCTGTCTGCTGCGGGCCACTTATTCTATTACTGACGGCTTTTGGTCTCGGATGTATCTATACCTCGAACCATTATGGTTTTTCAAAAAGAAAGGGGGCGGTGCGGGGGTACCCACCACCTTATCAGCCTCCACTTCCATACCGGTATGACCCGTACGGAGGGGAATATCCGCCTTCGTATCCTCCACCCCCACAGTATCCACCTCCATCCTCACAATTCCCACTACCACAGTACCCACCACCGTCATCCTCACGGTATCCACCACTTCCCTCTGACCCATACTATCCTCCACCGCCCCCACAGTATCCATACTATCAGCAAGCTCCACCCTCACAGCATCCACTATCGCCCCCACGGTACCCACCA
>DAOVMN010000270.1 GCA_030630685.1 Thermoplasmata archaeon
AGCAGGTGTTGTTTGTGATGGTGTTGCTGTTGGAGCCCCTGAGATAGATGCCGTAGCGGTTGTCGGAGCAGGTGTTGTTGGTAAGGGTGTTGCTGTCGGAGTACCAGAGGCAGATGCCGTAGTCGCCGTTGTTGGAGCAGGTATTGTTTGTGAGAGTGTTGCTGAAGGAGTACGTGAGGTAGATGCCGTAATCGTTGTTGGGGCAGGTGTTGTTGGTGAGGGTGTTGTTCTCGGAGTTCCTGAGGCAGATGCTGTAGTAGTTGTTGGAGCAGGTGTTGTTCATGATCGTGTTGTTGCTTGATTCTATCATTATACCGGCATTGTTTGAAGAACTTCCGCTCCCAGTCACCATGAATCCGCTCATGTTCACCCAATCCGAAGTGATCTTAACAACATCTCCACTTCCTCCACCATCAATCGTGGTATTTACCGACCCGTTTCCAATCAGGCTCACTGTTTTGTTCACCGCCACATTCTCGTAGTAAATTCCCTCGTACACCTTGATAGTATCCCCATCTGTGGCGTTATCGATGGCATCCTGAATTTTGGTGTAGTTCGCTCCGCCGTCATCGTCTACGGTGATGGTCTTGGCTGCACTGGCTTGTTGAGCTGTCAGGACAAGCACTAAGGTCCCTGCGAGAAGGAAAACGAGTGCGAGTAGGATTTTGCTGGTGAACTTCATGGGATCACTTCATTAGTTTGTGTACACCTTCATTTTCTATCTTTCTTCTTAAACCTATCTGTCCAATGAAAAATTTATCAATATCAACGGATTCCCCGTACCAGCAACGGAGGATGCATAGTGAACCCAGCCGAACAGGATCCCAAGAGCACCAGAACACGCAAACGGAAACCCATGGTCGCACCCACAGCCGAGGATCTTGCCAAGAAGCACAAAGAGATCTCTGTAGCCGAGTTCTTCGAGCGGAACAAGCACATCCTTGGATTCGACTCCCTGAACAGGGCCCTGCTCACCTGTGTGAAGGAGGGAGTGGACAACGCCCTTGACGTGTGCGAGGAGGTTTACACCCTGCCCGACATCAAGGCCTCACTCACCAAGGAGCAGAACGACACCTTCCACATAGTCATCGAGGACAACGGCCCAGGAATTATCAAGAAGCAGATCCCGCAGGTGTTCGGGAAACTGCTCTATGGATCACGATTCCACGAGATCCGCCAGACCCGGGGGCAGCAGGGTATCGGTATCTCTGCTGCTGTGCTTTACGGCCAGCTCACCACAGGGAAGCCTGCAAGGATAACCTCCAAAACGGTCAGTGGCGAGGCTGCCTATATGCTGGAGATCGTGATCGACACACACAGGAACGCCCCAAGGGTGGTGAGTTCGAACATCATCGTCTGGAGGGATGAGAACGGAGAATTGAAGCCCTCTGGCACGCGAGTGGAGGTCACCTTGAAAGGACGCTACATCCGTGGGAAGCAGTCCATCTTCGAGTATCTGCGCTCCACTGCCATTGTGAATCCCCATGCAATGATCACCCTTATCGAGCCCGACGGGACCAAAACAATCTTCAAAAGGGGCACCGAGCACCTGCCGGGGCATGCTGTGGCAATCAAGCCGCACCCCGCGGGTATCGAGATCGGGATCCTCATGAAGATGCTTCGCCTCACCAAATCTCCCACACTTCAGAAGTTCCTTATGAACGAGTTCTCAAGAGTGAGTAAGCGACTTGCTGCCCAGATACTCTCCCTCTCACAACTCAAAGGCGAGATAGCACCCAGGAAAGTGAAGCGCCAAGGAGCCGAGAGAATAATCAATGCCATCTCACAGGTCAGCATCATGGAGCCTCCCACAAATTGCCTCTCACCCATCGGGGAATCACTCGTGAAGAAGGGGCTGCGGAAGGAGATCACTGCCGAGTTCGTCACCTCTGCGATCAGGAGGCCCTTGGCCTATTCAGGGAATCCCTTCCAGGTCGAGGTAGGGTTGTGCTACGGTACGGGGAGCTCGGATGATACTGCGAACATTCTAAGGTTTGCAAACAGGGTTCCGCTCCTTTTCCAGCAGGGGGGGTGTGTAACGACCAAGGCTGTGGAGAGCATCAACTGGAGACCCTATGGACTCGAACAGCGGGGTGGAAAAGGAATACCCAGAGGACCGGTCGTTATCCTCATACATGTTGCATCCACGAACATCCCTTTCACGTCGGAGGCAAAAGAAGCAATCGCTGATATCGACCTAATCAAAGATGAGATCATACGTGCGCTCAGGATCTGTGCGAGGAAGATGAATGTTCACATCAAGCGGAAGGCGAAGAGGAAGGTACATCTTGCAAAACTCAATCTTATCGAAAAAATATTACCGGAGATCAACCAGAAGACCTCGAACAACCTTGGATTTCCCCTGCCCGACATCTCCAGGGTGGTGGGGGAGATCATGGACAGCTATATGTTCAAGAGTACGGTCAGCTATAGCGACCTCAAGAAAAGCTATGAGGTAAAGATCCGGGTGTCCAACTACACGGAAACCAGGAAGAAGTTCAAGCTCATGGCTGAGATTGCGGAGGGGGCGCTTGTCCGGAACGTGCATCCCGATCCTTTAAATATCGAGGACGAACTTATCATCTGGGAGGTTGCCGGTATTCCATCGGGCGAAGGGATGGAACTATCTTTCGAATTAGTGGGGGTTCCTAAAGGGGACTATGAGGAATGCGTGCTTTACCAGAAGGGGCTGAACGAGAGGTATGTCTTTGGGGCCGAGGTCCCGCCTGAAGGAGGCGAAGCGGAGAATATTGCCGTGGTGAAAACGTAGGTTGGTGATGACATGAAGGCAAGCTATAAGATGCAGGCACAGTCCCAGAAAATCAGAGGCTTTCCCCTTGTCATGGTCGGATTGATATTAGGGATGGTCCAGGCGGTCTTCACGATACCCCATGGTGGAGGCCCTGCGTGCTTTGTCCTTCCTGGAGCACTGCTCGGCGGCATCGGCATGATAATCGTGGCCAAGAAGAACAATCTCGAAGCTAAGGTGAAGAAGGGCGCATACATCGGTGCAGCGATATTCTTTGCCACCCTATTGATATCTGCCTACCATCTTTATCTTATGAAAGAGATAGAGGACGATATGGATAAGCTGGATGATGATTCAGAGAACATAAACTCAAGCAACTGGGAGGAAAAGAAGGGTGCCTTTGTAGATGATTTGAACAGCTTGATAGACAAACTGATCATCTTCACAGTGGTGCTGGCCATCAGTACCGGGCTGCTTGCGGTGGGTGCGACAACACACGTGCTCATGGGCGACCACGAGAAAAAACGCCTGATGTTCATACCCGTCATCACCTTTATCGCTGTCATAATCGTTGTTCCAGTACTAACCATTAATGCAGCCCAGGATTGGAGAGACGTTCTGGACGATATGGAAGATGCTGAAAGCGAGAGCGAGGTGGAGCAGGTGGCCGACGATTTCGATGCTTTAGACTCAAATGAAGTAATCCTCGGTTCCCAGATAGGTGGCATTATCAATCTTCTCAATCTCATACTGGTGCTGCTGCTTTTCATGAACATCAAGCCGCCGATAGTGGCCAAAGAAGGGTACTATCAATTGCCGGGCGGGACATACGGCGCGGTGCCTCGGGGTCCCCGGGATTATGGTTATCAGTACGGATACGGGCAGGGACCAGTACAGCCATCTTCTCAGCCATTAATACAACCAACTGTTCCATCTGCTGGGTCTCCGCCATGCTGCAATGTCTGCGGGAGACCTTTGGCATTCGTCCCACAGTATCAGCGGTATTATTGCTATACTTGTTCAGAGTACAGGTGAATCTTCCCATTTCATCCCTCGGAATAATATGACGACACTGAAACTATGATGGATATCAGGGTC
>DAOVMN010000094.1 GCA_030630685.1 Thermoplasmata archaeon
CGAAACGTTTTTAACCCGCCTCTCCCCCCCTCACGCATTTTCGAGAAGATTCTCATCGCTACCGAAGGCACCCCTATCATGAGTAATTGTATGGGGTACATAGCCAATCTTTTCCCGGAATCAGAGTTCCATGTAGTAAGTGTAGTGGACACCTCGGTGGGCTCGGTACATCTTACCAGGGCCCTTGTAAAGATCCTTGAGGAGCGGGCCGAGAGAGCTCTCATAAAGTCAAAGAACATATTCAAAGAATATGGGATCAAGATCAAGACCAGAGCACTTCGTGGAGATCCTGCACGTGCCATAACCTCTTATGCCCGCAGGGAAGATGTTGATCTCGTGGTATTGGGTGCTTCTACAAAGTCCGGGGTCGTGAAATTCACCTTCGGGCATGTGGGTGAGAATCTCATAAAGAATCTCAAGCATCCCATCCTTGTTATCAATCAAACCATAGAGATAAAGAAACCAATGAAAATCCTGTCCCCCACGGACGGGGGGGTGCATTCCAAGGAGGCTGGGAAGGTGGCCCTTTTTCTGGCCCAGTATTTCAAAGGCACGCTCTACAAATACTATATAGGGGAGGACGCTCAGGTTGGGAAAAAAGTATTGGATGCCGCAGAGGCCTGGGCAAAACAGGTGGGGGTGAAGGAGGTAAACAAACTTGATCTTACCGAACACGACCCTGCCGAGGAGATCCTGAGGATCGCTCCAGACTTTGATGTTATCGTTATTGGCAAAGGGAAAAAGTCCTTACTAAAAAAGGACATTCTTGGACTCACTTCCCGGGAGGTGGCAGCCCTTTCACCTGTGGCGGTGTTCCTTGTGGGGAAATGAGATGATACTATGGGCATTGATGGATGGATAGTCCTTATAATGTTCTTGACAACCTATGTCTTCATCCTTTTCTTTGAGAAGGTCCAGAGAACCACTGCTGCTCTCTCCGGTGCAATTGTTGTGATGATGTACGGCATGTACAGAGGATTTTTAGATGAAAATGATTCGATCGAGTTCATTAGATTCGATATTATCGTCCTGTTAATGTCCATGATGATCATAGTGAACGTACTCCTGGAAACCGGTTTCTTTGGCTATGTGGCTTTAAAGCTCGTACAAATCTCAAAAGGGAATGTTGGCAGTCTCATCCTTCTGCTGGGGATTGGAACTGCTTTTCTCTCCATGATCATAGATAACGTTACCACCATCATCCTTTTCATTCCGATCACCATCGAGATTTCCAAGAAACTCAAGGTCAATCCGATACCCTTCCTCATGGCCGAGGCCATCCTATCGAATGTGGGAGGTGTGGCCACCATGGTTGGGGATCCACCGAATATTATCATAGCATCATACTCTAATTTCTCATTCAATGATTTCCTCATACATCTCTTTCCCGTTGTGATTATTATCGGGTTTATCACCACCTTTTTCATTCGCTATATGTATAAGGACTGGATTTGTGAAAGCGGCACTTGCTATGATGAGATCTCAGGATTGGTGCCGGAGGATGAGATAACCGATCCCATCATCATGAAAAAGACCCTTATCATTCTGGCCGGGGTATTCACTCTCTTTATCTTCCATGGTCTCATTGGGGTGACCCCTGCTTTCGTGGCTCTAACCGGTGCAGGAGCAACACTCCTGGTCAATTACTACGATCCAGAGAAAGTGTTGAAGAATGTGGAGTGGTCCTCCCTCGTCTTCTTTGCATCCCTCTTCGTGCTTGTTGGGGCACTGGAAAAGGCAGGCGTATTTTTTGAGATCGCCGAGCAGATTCTTAATTGGGCCGGGGAGAATGAAATGAAAGCAGCCCTTCTGATCCTGTGGACAACCGGTCTCATCACATCGTTTGTGGATCGTATCTCCTGTACGGTTGCTATGGCCCCGGTGATCATCCATATAGGAGGGGTGAGTGATATGAATATTGTCCCTCTGTGGTGGGCCCTTGCCATGGGGGTTGGATTTGGAGGTAATTCCACGCCTATCGGCTCTGGTGCAGGGATAGTGACCATAGGATTGGCATCCAAATTCGGATGTACCATCACTCTGAAGGAGTGGTTTAAGATCGGATTTCCCACTGCAATGATCTCTTTAGTGATCTGTACGATCATTCTCGTGGTACTCTGGGGTCTCTACTCTTAAATCTGAAATGAATGCAGAGAAATCTCAGCCATAGAAAAGTAGGAGAGGAATAATTGCCATAGAAAGGTAGGAGAGGAATAATTGCTACTTGGGCTCCATGTGATCGACATACCTCTACCATGGTTCGGAAGTTCTCAAAGATACCTTCAGCCACGTCAAGTGCCATTTTCTTAGTTGGTACTCCTCTTCTCTCCTCCACAGAATAAAAAGCATCCTTACCGAGTGCTTATCGAGTATTGCATACTCAACCGCCACTCAGAACTTCGTTCCTCATGCCTTGTCGAATCCTTCGGATTCAACCGGTGCTCTGTGCTTCGCACTTCACACCTTGCCGAGTGCTTCGCACTCAACCGGCATTCAGAACCTGATGGTCCCTCATGCCGTATCGAGCCTTTTCGGCTCAATCGGCCTCTGCACTCTTCGAGTGCTCGGTACTCACACCCTTTGGGTGTTCATACCTTGACGAGCATTTTATGCTCATCCGGGATGCAAACAAGTTTGCATTCACTCAGCACTTTGTGCATCATGCCTCGACGAGTCCTTTGGACTCATCCGGCACTCGGAAACAAGGTTTCCTCATGCCTTGACGACCTTCGGTCATCCCGCACTCTGCATTACATGCATCATGCGTTAACAACCCCCGGTTGTACCGCAATCGGAAATCAAAGATTTCCTCATGCGTGGACGAAAAACCGTAGAACATTCGCTTCACTTCGTTGCGCTCAGTTCTACATCTAGGCTTCGCCTCGAAATTTATGAAATAAGTGGGCCCGCCCAGATTTGAACTGGAGTCTATGGCTCCCAAAGCCACAAGGATCGACCAAGCTACCCTACGGGCCCGGTGAATATCGAGGAAATACAACGGATAGATAAGTTTTACCTCAAGCTTCACGGTATCAATTTCGTTCAATCCTTAAAATCATAACCTTTTTATCGCACAACCAGGGAGAAGGGCCAGATGAAGTGCACAACCGTTCTTCTTATCTACAATGAAGAGGATAATATAGCTCCACAAACAGAGGACATCCTTAGGGTTTACGAGGAGAAGGGCATTGACGGTGAGGTGCTCCTTATTGACGACGGAAGCACAGACCGCTCACCTAAGGTGTGTGATGAACTTGTTGAGGAACATTCAAGGGTAAGGGTAATCCACCACCCCTCGAACAAGGGAAGGTCCTATGCAATTAAGACAGGCTTCGAGAGTGCGAAAGGGGATGTGGTTGTCATCATGGATGCAGATCGCCAGTACGAGCCTGCAGAGATCCCCGACTTTCTGGCCAAGATAGACGAAGGCTACGACGTGGTTACCGGCTACCGGCATCAGAGGTCGGATATATTCTACAGGAAATGGGAGTCCATAATCTATAATAAGGTGGTAATAAAGAGGTGGTTCGGGATGGATATCAAGGACCAGAACAGCGGCTTAAAGGCCTTCAAAAGAGCGGCTGCTCTTGGGATGGATTTCAATCCAGACGGATATATTGGCCTTCATCGATTCATCCTTCCTCTTGCATCCTTGACTGGCCTTAAGATTGCGGAGATCCCGATTTCCCATTATCCCAGGGAGGAAGGGAAATCATACATTAAGTTTTACACCGTTCCATTTATTACCCTCAGGGATTACCGGAAATTCGTGAGGGATCATAAAGACGAGATCAGGGAGATGAAACGCATGAAGAAAGCTGCTGAATAATGTATTGAAAGCTGGAATAAATGGAATATAGGTTTCGGGTAAAAAATTCCAATAAACTATAAATATAACCTGCCTTATGATATCGGAAAAGTATTATAGTGTATCAGCATACAACTACTTGTGACAACCATGACCGATGAAACAGAAGTTGTTGAATCAGAACACACAGCCGACGAAAATGGAATGAGCACGAGCGGCAGGAAATCACCCCTTTACAGAGACACCGAGGTAACCGAAGACGACAGGACTGTGAAATTCTGGAACAGGGCAACATTTAGTGATGTCTCTACCGGCAACCTGAGGCGTGTGCGCTTCGGCATCGATGTGGACGGGGGAATAGCATGGGTTCCATGGGATGAATATACCTCCCCAAAGGAGCCCACCATCTACAAACCTGAAAAGGAGATCACGGTTCCGAGGGACGGGAATCCCGAGCACCCGTACCCGGTAAAAACAAGATATGAAGTGGATAAGTGGTCCGACAGTGAATGGAGTTCGCTTCAAAGGGGGGATGTTGGGCCCCACACAGCCAAGGTGAAGGAAGATGGCGGCATTATACCTTAAGCAGAAAAGGGATTCTTCCAGTTTGATACCCTTTTTTTCAAGGGCAGTCCTTGGGTCTTTCCTTTGGATATTAGTTTTAACATTGATCCCGTTGCATGCGGAGGGTTGCGAGTACTATTGTTCGAATGACTGCACAGTGGAGGAGGGAGAAGCCGCCTACTACTACATCAGGGTCATCAATAACGATTACCCCCTTGGTGTTTCGATAAGGATAGAGATCGAGCAAAATATTTCATATTTCGAGGCAGAGAACACAGAATTCCATCTTTATTTGACAGAGCATGACTACATCCACATCAACGTTTACACAGAAGGAGTGAGGGAGGACAAGATCACCACAAATGCCAGAATCTTTGAGAAAGGGGAAGAGGAAGAAGACTTTCATAGAGTTGGAGGAAAAGAATTCGTAACCACTGTGCTCCATCCAGAGAAAGAGGGCAGCAGCGGCCTTGACTCGAACAATATATTTTTGGCGGCCGGGGTATTCTCTCTCCTAACTGCCATTTTGTTCTATGCCTATCATCGCAAGGTCATTTCTATTCCAGCGATCCGGGGCTATTCCATACTCAAAAAAGACAAGGTGCTCGATAACCTCTGCAGAAGGGAAATATTCAAGATTGTCAGCAGGAAAAAAAGCGGTATCACCCTAACGGAGCTCCGTAGAGAAACCGGTATAACTAACATTAATCTTCTTGATTATCACCTGAGACGCCTGATCGAGCATAGTTATGTTAGAAAAGTCGACAAATTGTACTACCCGACAGGGGTTAATACTAAGAAGCCTTTCATAGGAAGGATCCATGAGGCCATGGACAATGGTGCCCGTACCCCAACCGAGGTGGCTCGCGGTATCAGGTCATATAAGGAAAAAGTCAGATACCAAATGGAGAAACACGGGCTTTTGAGAAAGGGCAATGACGATTTCAGGCGAAAGAATCTATAACGAGAAAGCTTCACCTTCAACCCTGCTCAAAACAGTCTGGTCTGTCCAGGCGGCAGCCCTTTGCCAAATTCACCCATCATCCTCATCTCGTTGATATCCTTCTTGAAAACAATAGTACGGTACGGATAGGGGATCTCTATTCCCTCCTTATCGAACTTGTCCTTGACTGATTTCAGGATATCCGAGCTTACAATGTCCATGTACTTGGCATGTGAGAGCCAGGCCCAGAGCTCCAGATCAATGGAGGATTCACCATAGCTAATCATCCTCACATGAGGCTCAGGTTTTCTTAGAATCAGGGGATGACGATTCGCTACGTTCAGGATTGTCTCCTCCGCATGATGCCAGTTGGAATCATAGCTTATACCGACGGGCACGGTCATGATTATCGAGGGACTCTCCTTTGTGAAGTTCCAGACCTCCCTTGTAGCGATGAGGTTGTTGGGTATGGTAACGGTCTCATTCTTTACCGTGCGGATGCGGGTGCTCCTCATCCCGATGTCTACGACGTCTCCCCATTCGTCCCCCACGCGGATCCTGTCGCCAATCCTGAAGGGCCTCTCCACGGCTATCATAATCCCAGCCATGAAGTTGGCGATGGTGTCCTGCATCCCGAAGGCCAGAGCGAAACCGATAAGCCCCAGACCAGTTGCAACAGCGAGGATGTTCACACCGAGAATACTCAGAGAGATAGCGATACCTATGGCTATAGTGACGACGTGGATGATCCTTTCAAGTACCGCAGAGGCGTGTCTGTCGATCTGGTCCGGATGAAGAACAGTGTCCCTGAGCATGGCGATTATCATCCTGCTTGCCATAAGAGTGACCACAAACACCAGGATGGCTGAAATGATGCTCCAGACCGTGATCTTGCTCTCTCCCACACTCATGGAGGTCTCTAAGTTGAGACCCACCACGTTCATTATTATAAACAGGGATATAAGGAGGGCGAGATATTGAATGTACCTCCCTGCCTGGTAGATATTGCTCTTTCTGAAGTCTTTGCGGGAGGCCGAGAGGGTGTAGATGAAGATGGGGGTGAGGATGGTGAAGAGGAAGGTGGCAGCAAGCACGATTAGGGCCTTTATTATAACGTCCACAAGCTGAAGGAAGGAGTAAAATGAGGCCTCTGGAAGGTAGGATATTGCGGTGTGGGCGCCTATGAGGATGATAAGGTAAAGGAGGGTGCGGTAAAGACCGGGCTTGATCTTTTCCACCTCGGACCTCAGGCGATTTACCCTTTCAGCCTCTGTTTCATGGTGCTTAGCATACACCCGCAGGATGGATTTGAGAATAAGGTTCAGGATGGGGGGAAGGAAATATATCACAAAAACAGCGGTGATGACCGCAGAGAGGATGGAATTCATCAGGTTGATGACCGTTACCTCGGCACCAAGGAACTTCAGCTTGGTGTCCGGCTCGAACCCCAGGGTGGCGATGGCGTAGGTTACCCCTATTAACAGTATGCTCCAGAAAAGGAATTTGGTGAAGTATTCGGTTATCTGGTTGGTGTATTCAACCCTCTTCTTTCTTTCCTCTTCACTGAGGGGCTTCCTTCCCTCCCTAAATCTGAAGCTCTTTAGATTGGTAATAAAGTTGTTCAGGATGCTAATGAGCCATATTGGGACAACCCTGCTGAAGAAGAGTGTGAGCACAAGGATCCCGAAGAAGCGAACCACGGTCATGATGGATATCTTGAGCCCGTGGATATTGGTAGGCTCATAGATGTCTATATTGGCCACTATTAACGCCAGGGTCGCCCCGATGAAAAAGATGCCCCATAAGAGAAGGGTTGCAAAGGAGTTGATTATCCGGGTGCTGTATTCCATGCTCTTTTTCCTGTCCTCTTCCCCCCATCCTTTCAACTCCTCCTCGCTTGCAAACCTTTTCTCAAGGCGTTTTAAGAGTGATCTTCTAATTAGCCCTGGAAGCCTTGCCACCAAGATCAGGGTTATGCCCATTGTCCCGATGAAAAAAAGGAAATCCCTTACACTAACAGCATGATCCATAATGGCGAAAAGTTTAAACTCGGCAATACTGCATATAAGGCTGCTAAGTGCGGATCCCATGGGCACTAATAGCACAGAGGGTGACTATAAACTTTGCGGTAGAGCGATTGACACGATTTGGGGACTAAGTTAGATAAAAAAAATCATAAACATGAAGACACAAATAGAGAAAATGTACTCCCTACCTGTGTCTCAGCACACTCAGAGGCCAGCAGGGTCTGGAGGCGACCAAAACCTATTTAAGTAATACCTTAAAACCCAGCCTAAATAAGGCGTGTTTTCCCCGAAACCACCAAAACCCTTATATATAAGGCCCAATAATTAGGGTATTCTATCCCGTTTTATCATGGATAAGACATA
>DAOVMN010000020.1 GCA_030630685.1 Thermoplasmata archaeon
CAATACCTGCATCAGTGAGAGACAACCCTGGATATCTCTGAAAAATTTCACAGCTTCTTTCCAGCAGATTATTATCAACAGGTATTATTTTGATCCGTTCATGAATTTGAAAAAGACGTAACGTCTCCAACGCAACCTCGAAACCAGCTTTTCGTAATAAGAAGTTTACAGTTTCCAGCACGATATACTCTGTAACATAGGCTATTGGAATCTCTTTATCAAGGAATTTAGTGATGATAATAAAAGATTTCTCATGCCATTGATCACTTTTTAGTTTTGCTCCTATCCATACTACACTGTCAATAAACATCAGAGCACCAGATCGTGTTCTTTCACAGAATCAGTGGCTTCTCCATCCACGGTTTGCTTGAGCCAATCCTTTAGGATTTCTTCTGATCTCTTTTTTTTCAGCAAGAGCATTAAATCATCCTCTTTTTCCATAGCAAATTCAAATATGGATCTTACAAGCTCCTTTTCAGACATTTTTATTCCTTTTCTGGAAATGTCTTCATAGAGTTTAGTTAGTTCTTTCGCTTTAGTTTGCATTTTTTTCAATCCTTTTTTATTTTATCTTTTGGGTTTACAGAGGATTGTATGTGTCGTGCAACATATTTATATATGATATGGGTCTTATTAAGCAATGGGATGGAATATGACTACAACTGAATGGACACCAAATCTCACAAGAGAACAAATGGAACAGAGAAGGATGAAAGCCGTCGAACTGTTTGAAGATGGATTTAACCAAAATCAGGTCGCGAAGAAATTGGGTGTAAATCGTTCTTCTTCATGTAGGTGGTTTCACCGATGGAAGAAAGGAGGTAAGAATTCATTGAAAATTAGAAAAGCACCTGGATCCAGAGTTAAACTGAATATGGAACAACGTAATAAACTGGAAGAAATCTTACTTCAAAGTGCATCAACCTATGGATATGACACTGATCTTTGGACATTGAAAAGGATCTCTTACGTGATTAAAAAAGAATTCAAGATATCATATCATCCTTCCTCTCTGAGCCGAGCCCTTAAGATTTTAGGCTACAGTTGCCAGAAACCAATCAGAGTGGCAACAAACAGGAACGAAGAAAAAAGACAGCTATGGGTTAAAACCGTTTGGGACGAAGACAAAAAAAAATGATAGAAGAAGGTTGTACACTAGTATTTCTAGATGAATCAGGTTTCAACACTACGCCCCATATTGCAAAAACTTGGGCACTGATTGGAAGAACACCGGTATTCAAACATCCGGTTAAGTGGTATAAAATAAGTGTAATAAGTGCAGTGACCACCAGAGGACAGCTATTCTTCAGATTGCATCGAACGAAATCAGTTAAGGATGTAGATGTTATCAATTTCATTAGACAGATTCTTTACCAAATTAATGGTAGGATAATTCTCTACATGGATGGATTGCCTCAACACAAGAGCAAGAAAGTGATAACATTCATCAAGAAACATGAACGATTGGAGATGAGAAGATTTCCAGCATACAGTCCAGATCTGAATCCAGATGAAGGAGTTTGGTCATATGTTAAAACAAGGATGATACCAAATCTTGTGATTAAAACAGCAAATGAATTGCCACGTAAAGTGAAATCATCTCTTCACAAGCTACAAAGAAGGAAAGATCTGATCATTTCGTTTCTCCTTCAATCAGAACTACCATGGGATGAATGCTCTAAGGAAATGCTGCATAATCAATACAAAGCTCAGTAATACCCCGCTGTTTGCAGCGATGTTATTTTTTCAGTCTAAATTGATACCCCGTAGCTTGCTACGGGGTTCTTCATTTCCCGTTCGCCTCCTTATAGCCGCAACAACTTCAACCAGGACGGTGAAAGGCTCTACCCCTATATATTTGCCATTTTTTACATTTTCAAGCAATTCTTTACAAACTCCATGCTTTTCCTCCGTCTCTTTCACACTCATTATAAATTCTTTCTTGATCATTCCTTCAGGAGGATACAGTTATTCTTCTGGAGGCAGCAAATTCGGTATTCCATCCTCTATTGGGAAATCATAATTGCATTTACCACATCTCAACGTTCCCTCCAAGATTTCTTCTTCCTCCTCACGCTTTATTATAATTTCTAGTTCTCCTTTGCATACCGGACAACAAAGTATACCGATCAAATCTTTCTTCATGTTGCTCCCTTCAGCATTTCCCCTTTCCAACACCTCTAAATTCAAATCCTTGCTCTCTGAATACAGCACCGCCATACACGTTCCTTCCGTCGATGAGAATGGGTGTTTGCATCTGGCTCTTGAAATATTCCGGTGAAAGTGAGCGGTATTCGTCATGTGCTGTAACAAGTACCGCACAGTTCCTCCCCTTCAGAGCGGCATCTAAGTCATTGGTCAGGTTCACACCTTTGTATTCCTTCACATATACATCGTGGACCACCACGTCCGCACCCAGTTCCCTCAGTCGTTTATAGACCAGGAGTGCCGGTGTGTTCCTGGTATCGTCGGAATTCTCAAGGAATGCAAAGCCAAGGATACAGATTTTCTTATTCTTCACCGCCATCTCTTGTCCATTAAAGGCATCCCGTACTAGCTCGACTATATGTTCCGGCATGGAATCGTTGATGTGTCGGCTGCTCATGATGACATTGGGCTCCACCTTGAACTTTCCGAAGCTGTCCACGCCCCATTTGAGGAGCCATGAGTCTTTTGGAAGGCAGTGGCCGCCCACCCCTGCACCAGGGAAGTGCATGTTGCGCACTGGATTGGCCGCCGGGTTGGAGGGATCGTTGGGAAGGGTATTCACCAGTCCCCTTACCTCATAGACATCGATGCCCAAGCTCTCGCACATAAGCGCAACCTCGTTGGCGAAGGCGATGTTCACATCCCTGCAAGAACTTTCTACCGTTTTGGATACCTCGGCTGTAAGGACATCCGTTGGATAAAGCGGAGCGTTCACGATGTTGCGGTAGAGTTCGAGGGCCTTTTGGGTGCTTTCCTCGTTGATCCCGCCCACGATCCTTGGAAGGTCGGTGATGTTGTGCAAGAGCCTCCCAACCATCACTCTTTCATAGGAAAAGGCAAGGTGGAAGTCCTCTCCGGCCTTCATCCCGGAGGTTTCTTCAAGAATTGGTTTGACAATGTAATCTGTTGTGCCCGGAGCACAGGTTGATTCTATCACTACAAGCGCTCCTTTCTTTATCAGCTCCCCCACTTTGACACAGACCTCCCGCAATGATACATAACGAGGAATATGGTTTTCGTCAGTGGGCGTCTGTACATCGATCAGTATGTAGTCCATCTCCGAGAGAACCGAGAAATCATCAGTGACGCGAAAGGTCTTCTTCTCCTTCACAACCCTCTCAATGAGCTCAGCGAGACCGGGCTCATGGCCGCCAATCGGATTCCTTCCTTTGTTCAGTAAATCGATCTTCCAGCCCGAACGTCTCGAGCGCCGTTGAAGACCTGTAACATCAAAGCCCGCATCCGCGAACAATGCCGCTGCAGGAATACCAACATACCCCATCCCGATAACTGCCAGTTTCTTCATCGGATTTCCTCTGTTTTACTATAGAACGCGGATGACGCGGATTTGGCGGATTTTCGCGGATTTTTCATTCATCCGTGTTAATCCGGCTTGACGACCAAAGGTCATCCGCAGCGAAAACAAGTTTTCACTTTTAATCCGCGAAATCCGTGTTCTATTTCACCCAAACCTTACAACCTCTCCTTTAGTTGCCGATTTCAGCGCAGCTTCTGCCAGTCGTATCGCCATGATCCCGTCTTCGCCCGTCACAAGCGAATCCCTTTTTGATTCGACGGCATCAACGAAATCCTCCAATTCCCGCTTCAATGGTTCTTCCTTCTTCAGCCCCACCGACACTGTTTCCATCTCCAGGGGCAGTTGGTAAAGATTCGTCTCGTCGAGTTCCCCAAATTTCGAGGTCGAAATGTGTATGGATTGTGCCATATAATCGATCCTGACGAAGCGTTTTTCGCAGGTTATGGACATCTCTCTAATACGCATTGGAGTAAGCCAGTTTGTGTCCACGATTCCAAGAACATCATTATCGAACTTAAGCATGATGGTGGCATGGTCCACGAAAGGAGTCTGGCCTGATTTGCCGGCAGCCGCGAACACCTCTACCACCTCTCCTCCCGCAAGATACCTGGAGACGTCGATATCATGCACCGCTAAGTCCATGATCACCCCGACATCTCTTATTCGGGCGGGGTAGTTGCTCACCCGTCGGCTTGACATGGTGATTATCTTTCCGAAATCGTTCCTTTTCAGCATCTCCTTTGTGTGCTTCACCACCGGATTGTGGCGTTCTATGTGTCCAACTGCCAAGGTCAGCCCGGCATCTTTCGCCATCTCCACTATGCGCTGTGCCTCCTCCAAGCTGCCTGCAAGGGGCTTTTCCATGAGGACGTGCACCCCCGCCTCCACTGCGTCCTTTCCCATCTTATAATGCATTGAGGTTGGAACCCCAATGGTAACTGCATCTACATGTTTCAATAATTCTAAATGATTTTCGTAAAACCTGCAGGCGAACTTCTTCGCAATGGCCTTTCCGCCTTCACTGTCGAGGTCGGAGAGGCCCACCAGCTCCACATTCTCCATTTCGGAATACACCCGCACATGGTTCTTGCCCATTGCACCTGTTCCGATTACGCCTGTGCGCATAAAAATCCTATCCTCGACTTTATCGGCTATTACTGTAATGCCATCTTTATTTATCATCCCTTGAGCCTTCAGCCATATTAGTACAATATCACATCTCGATATGGCCGTCATTATTCTTTATGTTCAAATGTATATCAAAATGCTCTAACAAATCTTTGAAACCGATAATCAAAGGCACGTCATTGGAATTTACCAAGTATGCTCTAAAATCTATCTCCTCCGAAACATTGCCACACATGTCCTCCATGACCGCGGTAACTACAGCAATATTAACGGGTAATTCACACCCCTCTTTTGGAACGACGCCTCTTAAGCGATCTTCTCCAATAACTTTATAGGCTGCAAATTCCCAAAGATGCTTTGGTAATAGACTGATGTATGCACCAGTATCTAATATTGCTGCCTCCAGGTTACTCCAATCATCTTTATGTTTGAAACGCATATAGCATCTAACTCGAATAATTTCATCCAAAATTGGTGATATTCCTTTAAACAACAAAGTTTTTTGTCTTAATATGTCCAAGCAGATCTTAATAGATATGAGCATCACCTTCTACGAAATCGACTAAGATGTCCCCTTTGACCCGGGTTTTCTCTCTTGCTATTTGTCTCAGTTCTGCAGGATCCTTGCCGTGGGCAACAACGCTTTCATTAACTATTGCTACCCATTCATTCCTGTATTTTTCTTGTAATTCGGTGGCATGCCTCATTCTCCATTCGTTATCTTTCCAAAACCTTTGTGGTGCCTTTTTAATTCTTATCATGATTTCACCATCTCAGTTTCTTTAAGCAGCGTTTCTGCCTGAACATGTACAATATTTGTTTTCTAAGACCATGAGCCTTTTCAGTAGAATATCCGTATGGCTCTCACGATTTGAGGCGGTGCTGCCCCACCCGAACGTGGTTCTTGCCCATTGCGCCTGTTCCGATTACGCCGACCCTCAACATTTTTTTCTTATTCTCCTTCTTAGAAATAACTTCTTTTTCACCACAATTCTTCACCATAGCCCAAGCTCGGACACGGCAGCCCTCTTATCACGGGTTATCAATTCAGACTGCTGATTAAATAAAACATTGTAACGCTTGAAGTTCATAAGATTTTCCACTCCATATTTATGCATTTCTCAGCCCTGAACAAACAACCCTGCAGTACAGAAAAGAAGGGTGAGGGCGTACATGGCATAGGTGGCCTGCCTCTCATTCACCTTGAAATAATATGGCAGCACCCATTTCAGGGTATAGGGATTCGGGACATCCAGGCTGCCGTCCGCTAACAGGCTGCCAAACTTTCTGATCCTGAACTTCTCATCCTCCGGGCGGAGTTTGTTCATGATCCTCCAGTACACGTACATGAGGAAGTTCACGGTGTGAGGAATGAGCATTACAAACCCTGAAACAATGAATCCGTTAACTATAATTGCGGCACCAATAGTTGCGCCAACAGCCAAGGCACCAATGTTTCCCTCCAAGATTCTCGCGGGATAGCGGTTGAATATCCAGAATGCTCCCATGGCCCCGGTTGCCGCTCCCAGGGTGATAATGGATGCCCCGGTGTCTTCGATCATGCATTTTATCAACAGGGCAGCAAGGATTATCGTGGTCACTCCTGAGTGAAGTCCATTAAAGCCTGAATGCATGTTCATGAGGTTAGCAACAACCATGATGTACAGAGGCATGACAATGTAGCGTGTTATCCGGAAATAGGTTATGGTCCCGAATATAGGAATACTGATCCCATCCTGGAAGTTTAGCTTTCCATAGATCGGAAGGTTTATTGCTTGAGGGGTAACAACCACTAATAAAGGGTAGCAGAAAAGGATCGGGAGTAATACTTTGGCAGGCCTTCCTAAGTCGATGAGGTCATCCGCGATTCCATAAAAGGCAAACATCACGATTACCAGGAGCATTGCCTGATCGGTCTGGGAAAGGGCAGAGGGCACATCAACATCGGAGTTTATTTTGTTCAGTATCCTGAAAAATACGGGCACGATAACAACCGTCAGGTAGAGCGAGAAAAGAATGGCAATGCCCCCTTTGGTGGGGACATCCACCTTGAAGCGTTTGTACATGTCCTTAACCACATATCCGCTCTCCTCGAGCTTCCTTATGAAAATCGGAAGCAAGGAGTAGCACATGGAAAAGGATATGATAAGGGTTATTCCAGCGGTTGCTTCAATCATCCAAAAACTCCAGAACGCCTGTGTATAGCCCAAGCTCGGACACGACAACCCTCTTATCACCTCCCTTCGCAGGAATCAATTCAGACTGCCGATATACTGAATTTGGGTCTGGGAATCGTTCTTGATGCTGTGGTCTGGGAATTTTATTTAAAGCTTTCGTGCGGAATGCCGCAAATCCCCGTAGAATACGCCCTCTAATTCCAGAAAAATGCTTTTTAGTAGGTGGAAGAGCTTAAATAGTGGTTTCCGCAATCCCCAGCGCAGGTATCACCATGGCAAGGCTGAAACTGACCCGAAATCTTGGACTCATGAACGCTCTCACACTCGGGATCGGCACAATGATAGGTGCGGGTATATTTATCCTTCCTTCATTTGCTGCAGAGCGTGCGGGACCTGCCTCGTCCATCTCCTACCTTATCGGTGGGCTCATTGCCATCCTCACCGCCTTCAGCCTTTCCGAACTCGCCACAGGGATGCCCAAGGCAGGAGGAAGCTACTATTTCGTCAACCGCTCCCTTGGCCCTTTCTTTGGTACCATAACAGGCCTCGGCATGTGGATGGGGCTCATCTTTGCCTCGGCCTTCTACATGATCGGGTTTGAATATTACCTCTCCTATTTCATCGACTTTGAATTAGAGTTCTTCTTCATCGCCATCAACACAAGGGTCATCGCTGTGCTCACCACCGCTATCCTTGTGGCCATCAACTATTTTGGAACCAAGGGTGCCGGCAGATTCCAGAATATCATCGTCATCCTTCTCCTAATCATCCTCGGAGGATTCATATTGTTTGGTTCCATGCATGTCAAAGGTGATAACCTCGAGCCCTTTGCACCCAACGGCTGGGGTGCGGTTGCAGGGGTTGCCGGTCTGGTCTTCATAGGTTTCATGGGTTTCGAGGTTGTGGCTACGGTGGCGGAGGAGATCAAGCAGCCCGAGAAGAACCTCTGGCGTGCCATGATCGGGTCGGTTGTTGTAGTGACCATCCTGTACATGGCCATTATGATAGTGACAACTGGCATCGTGCCTTACGATATCCTCGGCAAGCAGGACACACCGGTTACTTTCACTACGGAGGAGTTCATGGGCGGGTCCGGAGGGATTCTTATCACCGTTGCTGCTCTGCTCGCCACGGTTTCATCTGCCAACGCAAGCATCCTTTCTGCCTCCCGCATCAGCCTTGCCATGGGGAAGGACCGCATCCTTCACCCCTGGACAAACAAGCTTCACAGGAAGTTCGGGACTCCATCCAACTCCATCCTTCTCACTGGTTTCTTTATCCTCGGCTTTCTGATGATCGGGGAGGTGGAGACCCTGGCAGAGGTTGCGGGCTTCATGTTCCTCATGACCTTTATTTTAGTGCACGGCTGCGTCATGGTGCTGCGCCGTACCCGGCCGGAATGGTACAAACCCAGCTTCCGCTCCCCGCTCTTCCCGTTTACCCAGATTGCCGGCGCTGTGCTCTGCATGGCCCTCATCGTCAAGATGAATCCCACCTCCATTCTTTTAGGGCTGGGCATGGTGGGCATAGCCCTTGTCTGGTATCGTGTATGGTCGAGCAGGAAATCCAGGGTTGTCGGTGAGGTAAAGAAGGTGTTCGAGGAGATCAAGGTCGAGGAAGCGAAAAAGGTCATACAGGACGAGGAGGAGAAGCATAGGAAGATACTTGTTCCCTTCACAGATGTTCTTTATGAGCCAATGAAGATGAAGATAGCCGCTGCCTTAGCTACGGGGAAGGGTGTGATTGTCAGGCTCAATGTCGTGGAGATACCGGACCAGACGCCTATTGAAAGTGCCATGGAGCATATCGACGTGGAGAGTATCACGAAGATGGAAGCGGTAAAAAAGCTGGACGCGAAGGTGAAGGCAGCAAGGGAGTACAGGCAGATGATCGCACACAGTATCCCTGTCACCATCGTGGGCATGTCGAGGCAGGAGGACTGCGAGCTCATTCTCTTGGGAAGATACAAGACTAAGCTTCCTGCAGCGAGGCTCAGGGAAACGATGACGAATTTTGTTCTTCACAGGGCGAATGTGGACATTGCCGTGCTCTCCATCAACGAAGAATGCAGAAAAAAACCAAGGCATAAACGAGCACCATGGAAGGTAAAAAATATCATGGTCCCTTTCCATGACAACCTGCACACAATCCTTGCACTCGAATTCGCAAGAAAGATCGCGGTAGCGGAGGGTGCAAAGGTTACACTCCTCCAGGTGAGCTTCAAGAAGGACCTGAAGGAGAACGAAGAAAAAATAGGCAGGATTCTGCAGGACTTCTCGAGCGACACACTCAGGATAGGGCCGAAGGTCATCATTGGTCGCTCCCCGGCAAAGGAGATCATCGAGGTATCTCGGGGATACGACCTGATCGTGATGGGTGCGTCCAAGAAGTGGATTCTCAACAAGTTCCTGTTTGGTTCTATCCCTGACAGGGTGATAGCAGCCTCCTCCTGCCCTGTTCTTATAGCGAAGAAGTGGGAGCGGTCATCCTTATCTCAGTTGAAAGGAAGGCTTTGAACCTCCGTTTTGCGTAGGATGACAAAGGAAGAACCACGTTTTGCGTAGGATGACAAAGGAAGAACCTCCGTTTTGCGTAGGATGACAAAGGAAAACGGATGCACGGATCGGATGTAGCTCTCCGCCTATAAGGAGCGGGTTTTTCAGGTATCTTTTGACCCTCTATCTCAATAATCCCTCATCTCCCTCAATGCCCGGATCCTTTTCTCCATTGGAGGATGGGTGGAGAACATCGTTGCAAAGAGGCTCCCCGAGAACGGGTTCACGATAAAGAGGGAGGATGATGCGGGACCGCCCATTCTCATGGGATGGCGTTGGTTGCCATAGTGCAGCTTCTCGAGCGCCCGTGCTAAGGCGTCGGGGTTGTGGATGAAGATGGCCCCTGTTCTATCGGCCTTGTACTCCCTCGAGCGGGAGATGGCCATCTGGACAAGGAGCGCACCAATGATGGCAGGGATCCCAACAAGGAGGTAGAGTATGAGGCTGTTATCCCTTCTACCCCCGAAGAACATGTTGAACCACAGGATCCTCGCCATGAAGGAGACCGCACCAGCTATGGTGGCAGCCACACACATCACTAAGATGTCCCGATTTTTCACATGGGCCATCTCGTGTGCGAGAACGCCTTTCAGTTCTTCCTTACTCAAAAGGCGGAGGATACCCTCTGTGACTGCCACCACGGCGTTCTTTGGATTCCGTCCTGTTGCAAAGGCATTGGGATTCTGTGAGGGCACGATGGCCACCCTTGGTTTGGGCACCCCGGCCGATACCGCAATCTCCTGCACTATTTCATGAAGTAAGGGGTTTTCGTGCCCCTCGATAATCCTTGCCTTATATGCCCTGAGAACGAATTTGTCGCTCCAGAAATAGGCGACCAGATTGAATATCCCTGCAATAATAAGGAAGACGATCATGGTGCCCATCGGGGCTGTGCCGAAATAGGTCCCCAAACCCGCACCCATGGCCATGAATATGAGCATGAGCATTGCGAATAATCCCAGAGTTCTCAATCTTGAAAGCATGTCGGGTTCCTCTCCCCGGGCATATAAAGAGTTTATGTTTCCCTGCGATAGCATCGTGTGGAGATACCGTGCTTAACCACATTGATCAATCCGGCATCCCTCAGGATCCTTACCTGGTAGTTGATGCTCTGCCTGCTCTTTCCCAGCATGTTGGCTATGTGGGCCTGGGAGATCCCTGGATTGGATTTTATGATATCGACGATCTTGCTCTGGATATCGGTCAGGAAGTTCGGATCGCGTATACCAACCTTGGTTCCCCAGGGGTAGAACCTCTTGAACTTTCCGTCCTTCTTGGATTTGACATACCTCTGGCGTTCCAGGGTGCGGAGGTGGTGCACAAGGGTTCCATTCTTCAGATCGAGGGTCTTGAGAATGGAGGCATAGCTGTCTCCGGGGTTGTCGAGGATGTGCTCGTATACCCTCGCCCGGGTTTGATGGTTCAGGGTGTCCTCCCTTTTCAGCCTGGTGTAGAACGGGGTCATGACCAGGGAGCCGAGGAGTTTGTATTTGGTGTTCTCGAACCCGAGTACCCCCACGGCTCCAAGGGCAATAAGGACCAAACCGCCTGTGGTGGCATATAAGATGATCGGCGGTGATCCATTCTCACCGGAATTCTCCCTCTCCGGATCCACCACATCCATATCCCTGAGATAGCCGTTGTCGTGAATCGTGGAGTTCACCCAGAGCTCGACATGAGCAGTATAAAGTCCTGTAGATCTTGGTATCCAATAATAATCAATTGTTACTGTCTTCCCTTGTTCAATGGAATCAAAGGTCCACTCCTCCATGGGTACCCCCTCATGCACCCCCTCATTGATGTAAAGATAGACCTTTAAATTGAATGCATCCTTGGGGCCATTGTTTTGGATCACGATAGTGATGTTAATTGTCTTATTAACCTCAAGGGAACCGTTATAATCAAGGGTCTGGATGCTCAATTCCGGTAGAACCTTTTGAATTACCTCTATATCAAAGGAGGCTTCATTGTTTTCCTCATTACTCTCTTCGGTTTCATTGAACGGGTCAACCACTGCCAGGATGCGTTGCAATCCTACTGTTGTTGGAAAATAATCGATGGAAAGGGTCCTGTTCATTCCCATGGGTATGAGACCGATGTTCTGGATGTTCGTGAATATCCCTTTCCAATCATAAAAATAAACATCGAATCCCCAGGCATCCTCGTTGCCGTTGTTGTGGATGATCGCGGTGAGATGAAGTGACTCCCCGAGTTCCAGTTTCTCCCTGTCTCCCTCGAGGGTGATCTCAAGGTCAGGGATATAGGAGATTTCCTCAACATGCACCGTTACATTGTCCTGGGACCACAGCCCTTCGGGATCTTTGGCAGTGAGGGTGATGTTGTAATCCCCGGGCTCTGTGAAGGTCCAGGTGAGTGTTTCCTTGTTTATAGTGACGAGTGTGTCGCCGATCTCCCAGGTGAAATTGAGCAGCTCCGATTCATTCTCATCAGGGTCCCAGGATTCCGAGGCATCAAGGATGATGCTTGCCTCGTGATCCCTGTTCAGGATGAGGTTGGCTACCTTCAGGCGCTCATTGTTTAGAATGAGGTTTGCCACAGCATGGGGAGGAAGGGAGGAGTATGGAATGCTGATTATGTCCTTCATCCACGTCATGTTACCATCGATCTCTACCCCGGCTCTGACCGTGTAATTCCCTTCTGGAAGATCGTAGGAGAGGTCCATGAAAATACCCTTGTTTCCACCATTTGGCCAAAACATGTTTATGATGATTTCCTCTTCTGTATTATTGTAGCGTATGAGTTGGGTGGTAACGTTACGGCTTGTTTTATCCCAGATACCCTCCTCTTTCTCCTCTATTCGTATCCAGATGGACCAGTGATCACTATTGGGTTGAGGATCAAATTTCGTGACATCCATTCTGATTTCTGGCTCCTCGTCTCTTCCAGAAAGCACGAGGTCATAGCTCACCGTATCCGCCTCTTCAACCGGTGCCCTGCCCTGGACAAAGCCTGCGAACAGGGCGACCGTAAGGGCCAGGATGAGTATCCGCTTCAGGTGAGTTTCCTCTCTGTTCATAGTTTTCGCCATTTAATCTATTACACTTATCTATCAAATTTTCCCTAATAAATAGATTGGTGCTCTATTTTGACGGGCGTGATAATGTATATCACATTTTTGTTCCAAACGATCATAATCCCAGGGATCGGTAGATCACCAGTACCGGTATCAGATAACCAAGGATCGCTCCGCCATTGAGTAATGGAAGGCCTGCCTGGGGCCTCCCCTTGAGCACGAATGCCATCAACATGAGGTATCCGATGATGGTACCGATGATCACCCCTGCCACCACAAACGCCACCCCACTGATCCCGAGGACCTCGGTGTACTCGACTTTGTTCTCCAGGTACACGGAGAGCGATACCGCAAATGCAGAAGGAAAAATAATGTCCCCCAGGCCAATGAAGAGTGCCTCACGTTCCTCTCCAGATTCCAACTGCTCCTTCAGACCCTTCTTCTTCAGGAAGGTATAGGGCAGCCTTTTCGGAATCACTAAGAGCACGGGCAGATTGAATTCCATGACGCTGTCCGCAAGATCGATCATGTGCTTGGTCTTGTAGACAGAGATGGCATCATAGATGGCAAGGATGATCATC
>DAOVMN010000375.1 GCA_030630685.1 Thermoplasmata archaeon
AGCAGCAAAGGACGATACGAGATTGCTCTGCTGG
Source organism: Thermoplasmata archaeon (assembly GCA_030630685.1). Lineage (GTDB taxonomy): Archaea > Thermoplasmatota > DAOVMN01 > DAOVMN01 > DAOVMN01 > DAOVMN01. The sequence goes on from DAOVMN010000375.1 coordinate 35, forward strand.
AGAATACCAATAAATCTGGAATGCACCCCGACAAATTGGAACCTACAGAGAGGTATGTTTGGTGGGGTTGAATGGTCAGGGATAAATCTTTAAATATCAAACCTCACCCCTCATGGAACTATATGGCACTAAGATCCGAAGATTCGAGAATAGATAAATACAGGAAATTCCTGATTCTTATTTCCATCATCATCCTGTTTGCAGGGGTTAATGTGGCTATCCTGATCAGCAAATGGAGCAGGCTCCTTGGGGTGGTGCTTGCCATCATCGGGGGGGTCATGCTCTATTTCTTCACCCGCACAACGGAAAAAACCGCTGCCAGAAGAACAGGATTCCCATTACCTCGAGGTGATGAGAGAAAGATCGCCATCATCGCGGAGAGGGCGGTGTATGTTTACACGTTCAAGGGCAGGTTTCCTCGATTGATGCCCATCACAGGCGTCATAATAGCCGGAGGAGTATTATTCTACAACCTTTATCTCCGGTTCAACACCTACCTTGGCAGCAATGATATTGTGGTATTGCTCCTTGCTGCCTCGATAATCTCTTACAACTACATCCCAAAGAAGTACTCTGTAGAAAGGGATTTCGTCCTCATCTTCTTCTTCCTCCTCTTTGTTATCGTTGTGATCCCGACCACATATTATTCCTTGAAATACGGTACCACGGGTGGAAGCCTGGAGGACCAGAATCCTGATTCCCCGATCATTCACTACTTCTTGGTGAAGCCTCTGGTTCTCATCCTCAGGCTCTTCGACATCCATGCTGTGGCCGAAGGAGTAACGATCGAATTCCCCAATGTCCACCACAATGAGCGCATCGAGATCTCCATCGCCCTGGGGTGTACGGGTCTGTACTCGACATCCATATTCCTCTCCGCTTTCACATCGTATATCCTTGTGGAATATCGGATGTTTGATAAAAAAGTGCTTTTCCTCCTGATTTTAGGGATAATCACATCCTATATTGCCAACCTTCTTCGAATGACGATCATTGCGCTGGTAGGGTATTACTACGGTATGGAGGCCCTCATCTGGACTCACAAGAACATCGGAGAACTCATCTTCATGTTCTGGATCGGGATATTCTGGGGATTGATGTTCAAATACCTTGATATCGAGCTTCCCTGGAAACAGGAAAGTTGAAGGCCCTCTTTCACGTCTCCTTCTTTTCCAAGGATCTAAGTCCATGTTTCATGGCTTCATTCCAGTTGCTCCACCAGTCATCAACCTCGATCTTCACCATGACTTCATCGATCTCCTTCTTCAAGCGTTCGATCCTCTGAAAACCTTTATCGATATCTGCCTGTATGAGCGCCTCCAAGGGGGGAGCTTCCTCTTCAGGCCCGACTTCGGGTGCTAAGGGCGGTAATTCCTCCTCATCCCTGAGTCCTTCCTCCTTGATCGGCTCGTATTCTTCTTCAAGAATCAAGCTTTCCTTTAAGTCCATGAGGCGCTTTTCCATCACTGCCTTGGGCCTCTCTTTCTCCCTCGGCATTTCGGCAGGCTTGATCTTCTTTGGGATCTCTTCAGGTGTAATTTCTAATGGCATCTCCTCGATTTCTGCCTCTGACGGGATCCCCTCCTCCGGCATTTCTTCTATGGGTCTCTCCGGCCCAGGGGGGATTTCCTCTTCAAGCTCTTCCTCGAGTATTTCCTCCTTTTCCATGGATATCTCAGGCCCCGTACCAAAGGTCTCATTAAAATCGACTTTCCAGGCAACAAAGAATAACACCATAAACAATATGAACAGGATGGCAACGAGAGTAAATAACAGAAGTCGGTGTGTCTCTTCCTCCTTCTCTCCTTTCAGGGCCTTATAGATATCCTTGCCCGACATCTCACTGTGGATATTGACTCTCTCTTCTGATATCTCGTCCCCGTTCTCGTCCAGTCCGAATATCACAGAATCCTCGTCGGGGTTGGAAAGGTGCTCGTAGTTAAATACCTTGTAGCTGTGCCCCTTGCCCTGGTATAGGGTCATGTCGTGTAGATAGAACCTGCTGGTTTCCTTGTATGATATCTCCATATCATAATTTAAGTCCGATGAGCCTCCGACATAGGCCTTGTCGTCCTGGAATCGTAAGAATATGGTGTTAGGAGAGGTATCCATATCTTTAAAGGTGAACCCTACCGGTTCCGTTGTGTAGCGTAAAAAGTGGAGATCGAACCTTCCTGCCTCGTGTGCGGTCAGGTCAAGGGATAGAAAGCCGGAATATTTCCCATAGAGATAGAAACAATCCTCATCCGGCAGCCTGATGACAAAGCCCCTTAACTCCCCGGTGGCTACAAAGTTCCCGGTGTTACCGAAGCCCATGCTCGCACCCCAGGAGTTTGTGACAATACCTGTGACAAGGGCCCTTGAATAGTGAAGAAGGGAGTGGTTGAAGATCGTGCCATTGGGATCGAATCTGGTGGTCATATGGGCTTTTAGCATTGTGGGATTGCCTTGTCCGATCTCGTGCGGATAATAGGAAACCCTGCCGCTGAAGACCCAAATCCTACCACTAAATTCTGCACGGAACACCGTCTTCTCCCCGTGGTCCACCACTGCTTTATCCCCGCCTGCCATCTGGAGCGTGAACTTAGACCCGGTTCCCGGAAGCTCCACCATGAAGGCGGCTTTGCCCTGGTTCAGGATGAACTCCGCAGTTACATTGTCCTCCAACTCATTGGTAAATTCACAATGGATCTCGGATCCCGGAAGAAGGATTACATGAAGACAATCCCCGAAATCGAATTGTCCGTAGGAGTCCTCCGCTGTTCTAAGGTCATCCCCTTCCTCTAAATTGTACATCTCAGGGGAATAGGTCATCCATTCTGTGTCCC
>DAOVMN010000176.1 GCA_030630685.1 Thermoplasmata archaeon
CTCATTAACAACCGGGACTTTGTGATGAGAATGGAATTCTAACTGCCTTGGACGGTCTGGATTGTAGAACGCGGATGACGCGGATCACACGGATGAACACGGATCAATAAGAAATCCGCAGGAGTCCGCCAAATCCGCCTTGCCGACCCTTCGGGTCATCCGGACCTCGGAACTTTGTTCCTCACTTGTCATCCGCGTACAGAATTCAAGCAGCAAAGGACGATACGAAATTGCTCTGCTGGAAAATACCAATAAATCTGGAATGCACCCTTTGTTGTGCCGTCGTCCGAGGAGGGGGAGGGGGCTAAAGGGGATATCAAGAGCACCCATAAAAACCTTTAAATGGCATGAATGGAGTGTACCATTTACCAATTAGATACAGAGGCGGTCCCTATGAAAGCCAATACAAAAATCCTGTTCGGACTTTTGCTACTTGTAGCGGGGGTGTCATTGCTTACCATTCTTATTCAAGAAACCAGTGCAGATACCATCACTGTGGATGATGATCCCGGGGCACATTATAAGAAGATACAGGACGCCGTCGATGCGGCAGAGGATGGGGACACCATCAGAGTGTATGAGGGAACATACAATGAAAATGTGGTGGTGGATAAAACACTCACTTTGATTGGAAATGGCTCGGCAAACACCACGATTGATGGTGGAGGAAGTGAAGATGTTGTGAAGATTAGTGTTGATTGGGTGAATATCACTGATTTTGGCATCACTAATGGAGGTGGTTATGGCATCTCTGTAGGTGGAGATCACAACAAAATAACCAATTGCAATGCATTAGGTAACTCTGATCATGGTATCTATTTATATAGTGCAGACTACAACGAAATAACCAATTGCAATGCATCTTCTAATACAAAGAGCGGTATCTACCTATATGGTTCATATACCTTTGAAGATTACTCAGATTACAACGAAATAACCAATTGCACTGTATCTTATAACTCTGAGCATGGCATCTGCTTAAAAGAGTCAGGTCATAACGGTATAACCAATTGTAATGTATCATATAACTCTGATGATGGCATCTATCTATATAGGGCAAAGGCAGAGTACAATGATATAATCAATTGCAATGTATCTTTTAATGATGGGGATGGTATTTACCTATCTGGGGCAGATTATAACTATATAATTAATTGCAATGCATTTTCTAACAAGGCTGGCATCTACCTAAGCGGTACAACTACCCCTAATGAGTACTCAGATTACAACTATATAATCAATTGCAATGCAACAAATAACGATTATTCTGGCATCTCTTTATATAGGGCAAATTACAACTATATAATCAATTGCAATGCAACAAATAACGATCGTTCTGGCATCTCCATAAACCGTGATTACAACATAATAGCCAACTGCAATGCATCAGATAATAAGTATGGCATCCACCTTGATGGCTCACCACTATATGCAGATCACAACATAATAGCCAACTGCAATGTAACAAATAACTCTGAAGATGGTATCTACTTAAAAATGGCAAGATACAATAATATAACCAACTGCAATGCAACAAATAACTCTGAAGTTGGCATCATCCTATATTCAGACTGTGATTACAACCATATAACCGATTGCAACGCATCTTTGAACAGTCACGGCATCTACCTCCGGTACTCTAACAACAACACTATCTCCAACAATACATGCTCGAACAACGGCGGCAACGGCATCTGGCTCACCTGCTCCAGCTCCGAGAACAACACCCTCACGAACAACACCTGCTCGGGCAACGGCGGCAACGGCATCTACCTCACCTCCTCCAACCACAGCACACTCACGAACAATACATGTTCGAACAACGATGTCGGCATCCGCTTCTACAAATCAAACAACAATACTTTAATGAACATTAATATTTCAAAGAACAGAATTGGAATACATGCTACAAGCTATTCCAAAGACAACCACATTCACTATAACAATATCTCAGATAATGCCGAATACGGTATCGATGCGTCTGACAACAACGGCAATTATGTCAATGCTACCTACAACTGGTGGGGTGCTGCTAGCGGTCCTTATCATTATGCAAACAACACAGATGGGGAGGGGGATAGTGTCACAGATTATGTTATTTTCGATCCATGGTCGGATGAATCCATGAATCGGCCACCCACCGCAAGTACAGGTAAGGAGCAAACAGTTTTTGTTGGAGACGAAGTCCAATTCAATGGTACAGGTACAGACGAAGATGGAGAAATCGTAAAATATGAATGGGATTTTGATGGTGATGGAGTATATGATTGGGAATCAACAACTACAGGTGAGACAACCCATGTTTATACTGAGAAAGGAATATATCATGCAAAACTAAGGGTAACTGATGATGATGGCGCCACAGCAACGGATATCTGCATAATTACAGTAAAGGAAGATGAAAATCAGCCTCCAACAATTGATTTGACCGCCCCGTCAAATGGTGGAATAGTATCTACGACCTCACCAAGCCTCCATTGGAAAGGCGGCGATGATGATGGAGAATCATTAACTTACGATGTCTATTTAGACACAAACCCAAATCCCTCAACAAAAGAATCGGAGAAACAAGCAGAAGAATCCTACACTACCTCTGGATTAACTGACGGAGAAACTTACTACTGGAAGGTGGTTGTGAGCGACGACAAAGTAGAGGTGGAATCTGAAATCTGGAGTTTTACCGTTGACCTATCAGCACCGAATCAGAAACCCACCGTAACTATAAGCTCCCCGGCGAACAACTCCGAGGTCTCCGGCATGGCGACCATCAGCGGCAGCGCATCCGACACGGACGGCGACGAGACCATCGACAAGGTAGAGGTTTCCATCGACAGAGGGGAATGGCGGGCAGCCACCGGGACGGATTCATGGACTTTCCAGTGGAACACCACTACGGTTGCAAATGGAGTGCATACGCTGGGAGTCCGTGCCTTCGACGGCATAGAGTTCTCTGAAATCACTGAACTATTCCTCAATGTGCAGAATGCGGTAGCAGAGAACATCAAACCAACAGTTACAATCACCGCTCCCGCCAACAACTCCAAGGTTTCAGGCAAAATAACCATTAATGGTACAGCCTCGGACCCGGACGGCACAGTAGAAAGGGTGGAGATTTCCATAAATGGAAAGGAATGGATAAATGTGAGCGGTGTCACGTCCTGGAGCTTCGAATGGAACACAGAGGACATAAAGAACGGAGAATACACTATCAAGCTTCGAAGCTACGATGGAAAGAACTACTCCGAGGAGAAAAGCATAACCGTGACGGTGGAAAACGAGGATGACGGGAACGGGGATGGGGGCTTCCTCCCGGGATTCGGGGCGGTGGCCGTGGTGGGGGCGGTTGGAATTATTCTTACTCTTACTTTTAAAAAGCGGAAAAAGGAGGATTGAAAGAATGTCAACGACAAACTTTCAGAGATTAATGGGACTCCTGCTCCTCGGTGCGGGAGTAGTACTGATTGCCCTTGCAGCAAGGAACGCCAGCGCAGCCACTCTTACCGTGGACGATGATGGAAACGCAAAATACACCAAAATTCAGGATGCCATCGACGCCGCCGGGGAGGGGGACACCATCCGGGTGTGGGAAGGGACCTACGAGGAGAATGTGGTGGTGGATAAAACTGTGAATCTGGTGGGGAACGGGAGTGAGGAGACTACGATCGACGGTGGGGGAAGTGATGTTGTAGTGAAAATCACTGTGGATTGGGTGAATATACGCGAGTTTCACATATCAAACGGTAACTATGGTATATACCTCTTATCCTCCAGCAACTGCGCAATCACGGACAACACGTGCTCATCGAACACTGAGGAAGGCATCTACCTCTCCTCTTCCAGTTACAATTCACTCGAGAACAACACTATGAATGAGAACGGCATTTCCATAGTCGGTAGCAGCCTTGAAAACTGGAACTTGCATACCATAAAGACCACAAACGCAGTTAATGGGAAGCCCGTGTATTATTACAAGAACGTATCAGGTTTTACTGTTCCTTCCGGAGCTGGTCAGGTTATCCTGGCAAATTGTACCTGGATAAATGTGGAGAATCAGAACTGCAGCAATGGCTCGGTTGGGATACTGGTTGGTTACTCTTCTAATATCACAATCACGAACAACACATGCTCATCGAACTACTACGGCATCCGCCTCCGCTCCTCCAGTGACTGCACAATCACGGACAACACATGCGAGAAGAACAATTATGGCATCTTCCTCTGGAACTCCAGCGACTGCACAATCACGGACAACACGTGCTCATCGAACAGCGGGTTCGGCATTTCCCTCTACTACTCCAGCGACTGCACGCTCGCGAACAACACCGCATCGTCGAACAACCACTATGGTATCTGGCTAGAGGACTCCTCGAACGGCTGCACACTCGCTAACAACACATGCGAGAACAACTACTACGGCATCTATTTCTCCTCCCACAACTGCATGATCGCAGACAACACATGCATATCGAACACCAAGGGAATCTACATCTCGTCCTCCAGCAACTGGAACACACTAGAGAACAACACATGCTCATCGAACACTGAGGAAGGTATCTACATTTCCTTTTCCAGATACAATACACTCAAAAATAACACCTGCGAGTCGAATCAGGGCGGCGATATCCACCTTTACTATTCCCACTACTGCGAAATCATGGGTAATACCATAAATGGGAACGGCATTGTAATTTCCGGTTGGCTTGAATACTGGGACACGCATTTCATAGACACAACGAACATGGTGAACGGGAAGATAGTGTACTATTTCAAGAACACTACAGGCATCTCCATTCCAATGGATGCTGGTCAGATCATCCTGGCAAACTGCAGTTGGATGCAAGTGGAAAATCAGAACTGCAGCAATATCTTGGTTGGTCACTCTTCTAATATCACAATCACGAACAACACGTGCTCATCGAACGGAAGTAAAGGCATCTACCTCTCCTCTTCCAGTTACAATACACTCGAGAACAACTTATGCTCATCGAATAACAACGATGGTATCACCCTCTGGCGGTCCAACTACAATACACTCAAGAACAACTCATGCTCATCGAATAACAACGATGGCATCTATCTCTACTCTTCCAGCTACAATACACTCGATAATAACTCATGCTCATCAAATAACAACAATGGCATCTATCTCTCCTATTCCAACTACAATACACTCGATAACAACTCATGCTCATCGAATAACAACGATGGCATCTACTTCTGGCATTCCAGATACAATACACTCGATAACAACTCATGCTCATCGAATAACAACAGTGGCATCTTCCTCAACGGCTCCAGATACAATACTCTTGAGAACAACACTATTTTAGAAAATGCTAACGGAATCCATCTGAGAGATTCTTCAAGCGGCAACATCGCCCAGGATAACCACATATATCACAACTCCGAGTATGGCATCAACGCCACCGACAACAACGGTTACACCGTTGACGCCCGCTTCAACTGGTGGGGCGAC
>DAOVMN010000434.1 GCA_030630685.1 Thermoplasmata archaeon
ACATTAATGTGACGGTGGGAAGGGAGAAATGGTTTGCATCCGAACTTGAAAAGAACGAAACTATCTATAGAGCAATGCTTGATTATTATGATGGCTAAAAAATAATATTTAATATCATGACAAATACAACATAAACTCTACAAATCTTACACATAAGCTTCAAAGGCGATTCCCACGAAATCCACCAAAAGAATCCTACTCGCATTCCTTTTCCTTTTTGCAGGAACCTTGATGTCTGCCCTAACGGCAGAAGAGACCAGCGCTGTTACTATCACTGTGGCCGCTGTCGGGGTGGCCTTGGTGAGCGTTGTGGCAATGAAAAAAGGAAAATCTGAAAAAGAAGGAAAAACCCAGGGAGGATCAAACTGTTGACACAGCCCCCTCGACCACCCCCCGTGGTGACGGAACCTGGATATACCCCAATTGCGGCTTTAAAAAAGGAGATTAAAACTCGAATCCATACTACAGAACAGCCGCCACGAGCAAAGGAAGAAGAACCGTTGCGTCCCCTTCGATGGTAACATACTTAGCGTCTGCTCTGACCTTACCCCAGGACACCGCTTCCCTCATCCGCGCACCGCTCAGTGAACCGTCGTACTCCGGTGCAGTTGTGATGAATACAGCATAGTCCAGCCCATCCCTGAACTGGTTCCACCAGATGGTGTGATGCTTGGAAATCCCGCCACCTATCATCAGGGCTCCGGTTCGATTCGCGGTGAACACGATGTCCGCGAGCTCGTTCTCGTCCCAGAAAAGGTTGATCCTGAAGTCCCTATGCTCCTGGGTGAACATCCAGAGCTGGGAGCCGAAGGCGCCATCCGTGATCCCGGGCACATAGATGGGTATCTGGTTCTTATAGGCCCAGTGGATAATGGTTGATTCATCCGCCCTTTTCCCGAACTCCCGGATGAGCTCCCTGGTGCCGTACTCCGTTTTCCCGGAATCATGGAGTTCCTTGAGTATAGGCTGCATCCATTCTTCCAGCCCCTTGCCATATACTTCATTGGGCACTAAGATATTGCCCAAGCGATTGATCCCGTGCTCGTGGAGTTCCACATCATCCATAAGGAAATCACCATGATAATAGGCCCCTTTCATCCGGGCGATATCATGATCCAGGGTGCCGCAGGTCGTAAGCACCACATCCACCATCTTCCTCTTTACGAGCTCCCTGATCACCCCTCTGGTTCCTGTGGAGACGGGTGCGGCAGGGAATGAGAGGAACACCGTGCAGTCCTGGTCCCTGACCATCGTTTTTAGAATATCCATCCCTGCGGCAAGCTTATTTCCGGTGAACCCTCCGGCATGGTAGTACATCTCCATGAGGTCTTTGACCGACATATTCCGACGGAGCTCAAGATCCTTAACCTTTGGCTGCCTTTCGATGTCCGTCATAAAGATCCCGTTCTGCGCCTGAAATCTCAAGGTTGAAAGGAATGACGCACTAACTCAACTCATTCTTTTCCTTGCCTCTGCTTTTCCTCTGCTTCTTTCCTTTTTCTTGCGGCTCGAATATCTGCCGGGTGCCTTGGTCTTTTTGGAAGCCCCAGTCTCTCTTCTAACTCCCTGTTTCTGTTTCGTATCGTAGCCTCTGTCACCCCAGTAGCGATGGAAATAACCCTCTGGGTCAGTTTCTCATTATGCTTGAGCGCAGAATGATAGATCACTGCGGCAATGACGCTCATCGGGTTCCTCCCCGACATGAGCCCCATCTCTTCCGCTCTCTTCAGGATGTCGATGGCATCGTTCCTTGTGGCCTCGTTGAGATTGAGTTCCTGGGATAGTTTCATCATTGTATCCTCGGAACTGAGCGGTATGGTCTTGAGATCCATCTCCTTGACTAAAAGTCTGTACATCCTGCCGATGGACTTTTTGCTTGGCTGTGCGTTTCTTGCAATGTCATCGAGAGTCTGCGGGGATTTGTGCATACGGATAGCGGCATAAAGCGCAGCGGAAACGACCACCTCGATGCTTCTGCCCCTTACCAACCCGGCTCTTGAGGCTTGATGATATATGTCGTATGCCGTGCGATATGCCTCATCGGAAACAGGAATCTTCTCGACAAGGGAATCGAGCACCACCTTAACTATCAGATCGCGTCTGTTGGATGCAATTACCATAATATCAGTCCATTCTCTCCAATTCTGAAAAGATATTTAAGCTTTTCGATACAACACTCAAAGATTTGCATGATTAGATTAAAGATATCAGATATTTAGAAAGATAATTGAACTATTTTCTTAAAAGCAGTGATGAAGCGGGAGTTTATTCTGATTCACTCCCGTCCTTTTCATCTGCTGGTCCCTTTACTTCTTCAGGTCTCTCTTTCTTTCTCTCTTTTTCTGCCGGGTACTCT
>DAOVMN010000315.1 GCA_030630685.1 Thermoplasmata archaeon
AATGGTAGCATCCAGCCCGGTCTTCGTGGTCAGGGTCTTCTTGCCGGAATGGTCGCTGCTCGGGTCCAGGGATGAGCCGGGCCGCCTTTCCAGCATTATCAGGTCCTTGTCTGCCTGGAACCGTGTTGCAAGCGCCCACTCGACTGCATTTGGGTCGTAGATGTCCACGCCCTCGTCCACGATAGTGACATGCTTCATGCTCTTATGGCCCTTGAAGGCAGCCTCGATGGCCTTCTTGCCGTCATCCGGATGCCGTTTTTTAATCTGCACGATGCCGTGAAGCCAGGACCCGCCGCCTAAGGTTATCAGCACGTTCTTGCACTCGCATACCTTGCTGACCTCGTCATAGATGGTGGGCTCCTTGGGCATGCCCATCAATATCTTGTGCTCCATCCTTCCTGGAAGCAGTGCCTGGTACATGGCATCCTTCCTGTGGGTGATGCAGTCCACCACGAATACCGGTTCCTGGCGCTCAAAATCACGTGTCTCTGTCAGGTCCACGAAAGGCCCTTCCCTGTCCAGCTCTCTCGTGAGCCTGCCCTCGAGCACGATCTCGGCCTCAGCCGGTACCTTTAGGTCCTTGGTAACGCATTTCACCACATCGGTTCTATCCAAGGCATTCGCGATGGCGAGCTCGTCCACCCCCGGAGGAGGTCCCAAGGAAGCAGCCACCATTACCGCTACCGAGTTGCCGATGCACACAGCCATTTCCAGGTCTCCCTCGATCTTATCGTAGGTTGTCCTGGTCTGCCTCTTCGGTATGAGCCGGGCACTGCATCTGTTCTTTCCCAGTTGCATCAATCTGTGATAGCACGCATTCCTTCCCGTTTCCGGGTCCTTGATGATCGCAACGGTGGCAGAGGCGTATTGTCCTCCATCCCCGGGCAGGTGCAGGAGAAATGGCAGTTTGTCCAGGTCCGGTTCCCTTTCGATCACTTCCTGGCATGGGGCTTTGTCCACGAGTTTGGGTTGCTTTGGCCCCCTCAGGGCATTTACCAGCCTGGGAAGCAGTTTTTCCTTTGTGGTATCCAATCCCCCCGCTATGATGTCCCTGGAAGAGGTGATCCCGCCGAACACGGGGAAGTCGTATCCCCTCACATTCTCGAAGATGGTCGGCTGCTCGCCAAGTGTGTACAGCACGTTGGCGATCTCGTACTCTGTGCTTACTTCCCTCTTTATTCGAACCAATTTTCCCTCACCATCCAATTTTCTCAAGAAATCACGCAGGTTCATTCCACGACCTCCTCTATATTCCTATCTTTGTTCGAAGCACCTGAAAACCCTCTTTTTCAATAGCGGAAGCGACTCTTTCCTGAACCTCATCTGCTGGTGTGAGCGCGACCATGTAACCGCCGAGGCCGCCTCCTGTCATCTTGGCACCGAGTGCGCCTTCCTTTCGTGCGATCTCAACGAGATGGTCCAGGTCAGCGTTCGAGACCTCTATTTCCTGAAGCAGTCCATGATTCTCGTTCATCAGCTCGCCAAGGGTTTCGAGATCGAAGGCTTCGATTGCTTCCCTGCCCTTGAGGGCAAGATCTTCAGCGGCCTTGAATATCTTTTCATATTTCTCTAAATTCGCCTCTTTCCTCTCCCGGACGCCGGCAACGGCTGCTTTTGTGTTTGCCACCTTGCCGGTGTTCCCCATGACGATGTTCACGGCCTCGGATAGATGCATGCGCTCCATTATGTTGGTCTTACCCCTCTTGAACCAGATCAATCCGCCATAGGTGGCCGCGGTGTTGTCGATACCCGAGGGGGTGCCGTGGTAGCCTCTTTCGCCTTGATATGCCACGCGATTGATCTCCTCGTCGGAATAGCCCAGATCGAATTCCTCAGAGAGGGCACGGGCAATGGCTGCACAGGAGGCCGCACTTGCTCCGACCCCGCTTGCGGCATAGAGATCGCCTCCGAGCTCGATCCTTATCCCTTCTTTCTTCAGGCCCATGGCATTGAATATGTAGTCCAATGAGTCCTTTTGATGCTGCATCTTATCCGCCTTGTACCCTGGGGTGGCGGGTCTGCTGTCCCTGAGCTCAAAGCCCCCCGGGGCCCTAAATGCTGTGGCCGTGGTGCGCATGCTTATTGCTGATACGATGGCAGGAATCCCGTACACCACGAAATGCTCGTTGAATAGAATGACCTTTCCGAAGCCGCTGCCTTGTCCCATGGAATGTCCTCCGACGCCCTTTAAATCCCATCGATATATTAATTTTTGGTTTGATAGTACGGTAATCAGAGATTGTTGGATGCCGAGTGATATGGTAGTAAAAACCGCTGAGGCAGTAAAAACTACCAAGTTCTTACTTCCGTTTGAGTGCGAAGTACTCGATAAGGCGTGATGCACGAAGTGCTGAGCGCTGGTTGAGCCGGAGGCTCGATAAGGAACGCAGAGGGGGAAAAGTGAGGTTCTCCGCGTACTCTGGACCTCTGCATTCGGAAAGCAGTTCCGAATTCCGGATGAACACGAAGTGTTCGTCAAGGCGGTGAGATCTTTACCGAACGCAAATCACTCGGTATTGCTCGCATTCCAAAAATCTCCGGTAATCAAGCAAATTGATAGAAAACTTTTTACATGCGTAATGCATTAACAAGTATGCATTTAACCTCATAAGGTGCCTTCTCATGAATGAGTGGGCAAGGGGTGAAGTGATAAGATGTCCCTGAATAAGAGGCTAAAAACGATTCCAAGACCCCCAAAACAGTGTTGGTCGATTTATTTGCGGCCCGTGGTATGTGTTACTGCCATGCTGTTATTATCCATCATTGCTGGCTCTCTGTCCCATTCCCTGTCTCCCACATTACCTACAGCAAGTGCCGGAGGGTGTGGTGATTCTGACGGAGACGGGATGCCGGACGACTGGGAGGAAGACCACGCCCTGAACCCGGATTATCCCTCAGATGCGTGGTACGACCTTGACAGGGACGGATACAGAAACCTTGCGGAATACATCCACGGAACAGACCCTAGGAATTCCACGGATTTCCCGGATATTGCGGATGAGAACGACACGGACGTGGACGGCGTCTGCAACTTCGGGGAATATCTTGCGGGTACAAACTGGACGGATGCCCTCAGCGTGCCGGGATCTAACGACACGGATGGAGATGGATTGAGCGATGCCTTCGAACTGGGATTTGGAGACAGGAACAGCACCAACTACACCCTGGAGATGGACCTGAACCCCTGCGATCCAGACACTGACCATGACGGCTATCAGGATGATAGGGTAGATAATGATGGGAACCCGGCGGATGGCATCAAGGATGCTGATCACACAGTTGGCGTGGATGAGTCCTGGATGGATTACGATGACGACCATTTTATTGAAGGATTCAACGACGGCGTGGAGGTGAAACTGGGCTCAAATCCTTTGATTCCGAATACATGGGAGGCGTTTTATTACGGCTACAATTTCTATCCCGGAGAAGCAAGCTATGAAGGGC
>DAOVMN010000374.1 GCA_030630685.1 Thermoplasmata archaeon
AATAGCACAATCGAGAACAATATATGTTCAACGAATAACGATGATGGTATCTCAATCTCCGGTTTCAATAACAGCACAATGAAGAACAATATATGCTCAATTAATAACAGGTCTGGTATATCCATTTCCACGGCCAATAACTGTAATATCCAGAACAATACATGCAATAACAACAGCTATGATGGTATCACCCTCGGTTACTCCAGCAACTGCACAATCAAGGACAACACAATTTCAGAAAATAGAGTGGGAATCTACTTGAAGAGTTCCTCCCAGAACAACACTGCCCACCACAACAGAATCTACAACAACACTGACTATGGCATCAACGCCACCGACAACGATGGCTACACAATTAATGCCATCAACAACTGGTGGGGAGACAATTCGGGACCATACCATTCAGATAAGAATCCAGAGGGGAAAGGAGATAATGTCACAGATTATGTGGAATTCTATCCGTGGCTCGGACAACATCTGACACTGTATGTTGACGACGACGCCCCGCTTGGGGGTGACGGCTCGAAGGAGCACCCGTTCAATAGGATTCGGGATGCAATCGACGCCGCCGGGGAGGGGGACACGGTGAGGGTGTGGGAAGGACTCTATGAGGAGAATGTGGTTGTGAGAAAGTCTGTAAATCTTGTTGGGAATAGCTCGGAAGAAACCACCATTAATGCTGGTGGAAACGGGAATGTGGTGAAAATCACGGCGGATCGGGTAAATTTAAGTGGGTTTATGATAACGGGAAGCGGGGATGGTAGTGCTGGAATAAGAGTAGAATCAGAGTACAATCATATTTTCAGAAATAATTGCTCGAACAACGGCTACGGCATCTCCTTTTATGACGCCGGCTACAACAGATATAACACTATCTCTAATAATACTTTCTCTATGAACAACGAGAACGGTATCTATATCGTAGGTTGGATCGACGACATAACCATTTCCAACAATTCCTGCAATTCAAACAAAGGTCGCGGCATCTGCCTGATATTTTCTCACTATAATCGTGGTAATAGAGGCTCTGATTACGACAACACAATCTCGAACAACACATGTTTGAACAACTCTTATGGTATATATTTAGACCACTCGTGGGAAGGTATGATTTCAAATAACACCTGCAACAATAACATCTATGGCATATATCTCTTGGAGTCAAACCACAATACTCTTACAAACAACACCTGCAATAATAATACCCACGGCATATACCTCGGGCGTTTTGAAAATAAGCTGCTAAACAACACCTGTTTGAACAACTCTTATGGTATATACTTAGATCACTCGTGGAGAAGCATGATTTCAAACAACATCTGCAATAATAACACCTACGGCATCCGCCTCCACTATTCCAATAACAACACGATCTCAAACAACATCTGTTCAAATAACAGATACGGTATCTTTTTTTCTTCTTTAAGTTCCAACAAAATCGAAAACAATTCTTGCTCTGAGAACGATTGTTCAGGCATCTATTTCAGGTCTTCCAATTCAAATACCCTCTCAAATAATAAAATATGGGGAAACAAAGTTGGAATCTCTCTGGAAAGCTCTTCCCAGAACAACTCAGCTCATTACAACGATATCTTCAACAACACCGAATACGGCATCAATGCCACGGATAACGGCGGTTACACAATAAACGCCACCTACAACTGGTGGGGTGATGAATCAGGTCCAAACCATTCCGTAAACAATACAGAGGGGAAGGGAGACAATGTAACAGATTACGTGGAATTCGACCCGTGGGTTGGGAAAGACGCCTACCGTACCAAATACGTGGACGACAACGCCCCCGCCGGAGGGAACGGCTCGAAGGAGCACCCGTTCAATAAAATTCAGGATGCGGTTGATGCTGCACAGGAAGGGGATACAATCAGGGTCTGGGAAGGAACTTATGAGGAGAACGTGTTTGTTCATAAAACGCTGAGCATAATCGGAAATGGTTCAGATGTGACTATGATTGATGGTAGCGGGGAGGGAGATGTGGTTAGGATAATGGTTGATTGGTGTAATGTAAGTGGATTCCTGGCGACCGGAAGCGGGAATTTGGATAACGCAGGAATAAAAGTTGAATCCGACCACAATCGTATCTTTAAGAACATCTGCTCTGACAACGAATACGGCATCTACTTTGAAGCCTACTCTCATGGCAATACCCTTACCAACAACATCTGCTCTGACAACGAATACGGCATCTACTTTGAAGCCTACTCCCATGGCAATACCCTCTCAAACAACACCTGCAACTCGAACAACCGCAATGGCATCAACCTCTTAGGCGATCACAACACAATTTCGAACAACACCTGCAACTCGAACAACTACGGTATCTCCCTCTCAGGCGATTACAACACCCTCTCGAACAACACCTGCAACTGGAACAATCGCGATGGTATCTACCTCTACGGCGATCACAACACACTCTCGAACAACACCTGCAACCGGAACAACAACGGCGGAATCCACCTCTCCGGCCCCAACAACACAATTTCAAACAACATTTGCTTGAACAACGAGGACGGCATCTGGCTCTGGGGCTCCGACCACAACACAATTTCAGACAACACCTGCAACTCGAACGACGAGGACGGCATCTGGCTCTCCGAGTGTGACCACACCATGCTCTCAGACAACACCTGCAACCGGAACAACGACGGCGGCATCCGCCTCAGGGATTCCAGTAGCAACACAATCACGAACAACACCTGCAACTCGAACAACTGGTATGGCATCGACCTCGACGACTCCGACCACAATACACTCTCAGACAATAACTGCTCGAACAACGGGTATGGCATCTACCTCTCCAAATCCGACCACAATGCCATCTCAAACAATAACTGCTCGAACAAC
>DAOVMN010000298.1 GCA_030630685.1 Thermoplasmata archaeon
ACTATCGCTTTTACATAATGTGCGTCCTTGGGAAAATCGCCGCCGTTGTGCACGGTGATTGTGATGGATACATTCTGACCTGTCATAACCTGCTGGTCGCTAAGGGCGATGTTCTTTATCGTAAGGTCGGGCTGGGCAATGATCAATGCGAAATCTGAGAACCTGTTCACACGGGCAGTGACTCGCCAGATGTTGTTCGCCGGATCAACGATCTGCGGTTTATTCCTCACAAGGTCGAGCATCTCCCAGGTATTCTCTCCTGAATACCTGGCAATGAGCCTGATATTCTCCAGAATCTCTTTGGTGGACGGACCAAGCAGGCTCTTCGGATCGAGATTGAGATGGAACTCGATGGTCACCTGTGCCACGAAGTTGGTCATTTGAGGCGGCACCTCGACTGTGTAGTAACCATAGAGGAATTTGGTGTTTTTACGCAGGCCAATGCCGGCTGCATCGCTCGAGGTCCTAAGCTGACCAGGCCTGATGATGAAGGGGTAGTTCATAGGATCCTGCTCGGTGTCGAGGAAGGTCACGATGATGGACCTGATCTCGTCAAGAGAATCGTCCGGATTGGAAATCTCTTCCTTCATTAGAATGTAGTTGATGGTTGCAGGAGAGATTATTCTCATGGGGTCGGGATAGCCAGTGTTGGTCCAGATAGCATCGGTGAGATCACCAGCATTCCCCACATGATCGTATGCCTGTGCGGTGATCAGGTAGGAGATATCTCCGGTGGTACTGTTGATGGCCAGAAGTTCGATATCATAGGCGAACGCGAGGTCTATTACAGGCACATGCACCACTTCACCGTTATCTGTGAGGGGCTCGCCGTTCACATAGAGCACCACGCAGTCCACTCCAGAGGTCTGGCCTTCCACGATCCTGTCATAAACGAAGCCGCTTACCCTGGCCTTGGGTGCGTTCTCGAGGTTCAGGGTAACCTGGAGGGCGAGCGGGGCCAATGGTCCAGCACCATCCACATGGAAGTCGGTGAACTGCTCGGATATGGCGTAGTTGCCCACATAGTCGTACGCTATCGCCCTGAGATAGTAGTATTCAGGATCTGGTTTCCAGGTCACGGAATAGTAATTGTCCATCACATTGCTGTCGTTCCCGATGTCCTCCCAGGCGGCTCCCTCGTAGCCGGCAACAGCCTGCTGGAACACTACCCTGCTCATGCTGGCATCATCCAGTGATGATGGTGCGGTCACGGAGAGGTTGCAGGTCTCTCCTGCCTTGAGGTAGAGGTCTCCCAATACCGGATCGATGTAGGTCTCGGGATCGATGTCGATGTTCACAGGGGTGTCGGGAGGTGTGAGGTCTATCTCGAAGATGTAGTCCATGTAACTGCCCCATCTCACCTCGTCCGCTGCTATGAACCAGAAGTGGTACTGGCCTTCTGGCATCGGGCCGTCGGGTATCATGTAGATGGTGGCCTCTCTTTGACCGGTAAGGCTCTCGAGGTTGTTGTTCGTACCTGCCTTGTCTACATAGAGGTTGAAGTCTGGAAGGTCGGCCTCGAACTGACCCGCATAGTAGTAAAGGACCTTCACCGAGAAGACCGTGCTCGGCAGAGTGTATTCATCCACAAAGAGCCGAGTCGCTACATTGTGGCTGTTGCTAAACTTCAAACCAAGATTATCGAACATGGTGATGGCGAAAATATTTGGCAGACCAATGGTTTCTCCCTGGCTGTTCTTATGGCCTGGTCCGAACACAACGGTCTGGCCGATGGGCAGCGGATCATCCTCGATGTCATCGTTCATGGGAACGATGTTCCCAACACTTGGAAGCTCGGAGTCGTACTTGAAGGCTCCGCCATATTCGTAGGTGTCCTTCTCGTACTTGTCCATGGCATGAATACCCCAGTAATATATTCCTGAGAAGGGTGCGTCTAGTGCACTCACAGGCGTGCTCTTGTCAGGCTTCTGAACAAACACCGCGGACCTGGCGTCCGAGTCCATGCTGGCAACAAGGGCCTGGTCGGTGTCGGTGTAGAGGGTGTACTTCATCGCTCCCGCGATCTTGTCCCACACATCGGGGTCCTTGTTCTGCCAGATCAGTGTCGGTCGTGTCATGTAGAGCGGAATATCGGGCTTCGCCAAGGGCACGATCAGCTCGATGACCGGTGCATGGTTCACTTTATTATCGCTGAGCAGGAAGTAGTCCACGATCTTGCCGGTGTAGTTGTAGGGCGTATCTCCATACATCATCTCTGACATCTTCTTGTACTCGACGGACGAGGCAACAACCCGGTAGCTGTTCGCTGGGTAGGTCGTGTCGATGTCCACCACGAGAACCGCATAGGTGTTCCCGGCTTCTTCCAAGACCGTAAAGGTGTCCTCGTTGTGTATGAACTTGCTCCCAACCGTGCCGTTGTAGTCCATCTGCATCCCTTCGGTAAGAGGGTAAGCCCCGGTCAGCACATCAACGGAGAACGAGAATGCAACGGTATTGAGGTTGAGGTTGTTATAGAAGTCGGTTCCTATAAGAGCGGTCCAGTTGTCACATTCAACATAGAGCCTGCCGCCGGACTGGACATAATCGTCGAGAATTGCGGCGTGGGCCGTGGAAATGGTATTCTGTCCCACCACTAAGACGATGTCCCAGGTGTTCAGGTAAATATCATCGATATTCTCAATACAATAAATTCCTCCGGCCCAGGCCGGGTTGTAGTTTGTAAGATTCTCCACAAGGCCGTAGTGCTTGTCCACCTGCCCGATCTGAAGGATGGTGACCCCGTCATAGTTGGTGTACCCGGGCGTCCTATCCGGAAGGATATCCCAGTCGGTATTCGGCTGTGCGCCTTCCACGCCATTGGCCCACGGCTTGAGCATGGTGAGGTTGTAGGCATGGTCCGGACCCACGCCGTCAAAGTGGCGTGCCACATAGGACAATGTCGTGTCTCCTTCCGTATCGTTGACGTAGCCTATTGAGCTCACCAGCACACCGAGGTCATCGAGCAGGCTGACCCTGCCGCCGGTGGGATAGTAGAAGGGCACGTTGAAACCGGCAGGTATCATGTATCCACCGGGTGCGATCGTGCCGCTCAGGGTTTTGTACGTGCTCCCTCCGGTGAGTCTCCAGCCGCCCAGGTTCACTGGCGCATTTCCCCGGTTGTACAGCTCGACATAGGACGGGTTGATCTCGTTGATCACAACGTTCACGCTGCCGTAGGCCGTGGCTGGAACGTTGTTGTGCGTACCCTTGGATTCTGTCCCAAGTGTCCACTCGTTGAGCTTGTATTTGCTGCCGTCGAAGTAGGCCTGTGCGCTCATGCCGGTAACGGGTTCGGGAGCGGGACCGCTTGTACCCCAGCCGAAGGAACCGATAGGTGCCGTGTCATCTGTGTGATTCCAGATGTATATGATACCGTTGGGATCGAGTTCGGACTCGGAATCGCTCACGTCCTCCAGCACGATGGTGTCCTTCAGGTTCTTGGTCCTGGGAGTGCTTCCGATAAGGTCGTTGTAGTCCTTGTACTTGGAGCCAAGCGGGAAGAGCCACAT
>DAOVMN010000075.1 GCA_030630685.1 Thermoplasmata archaeon
AAAGTTGGGTTTTGGGGATAGGGTTTTTGATGGATTGTAGCCTATACAACGCTGAAAGTCAGGTTGTAACATAGCGAATGAGAACGCACGATGCACGAAGTGCAGAGTGCGGAGTCAACCGCAGGTTGATAACGCGAATGACACGGATTTGGCGGATTCCCACGGATTTTTTATTGATCCGTGTTTATCCGTGTGATCTGCGTCATCCGCGTTCTACAATCCAGACCGTCAAAGCGGTTGAAAATGCCCGATTCGGACCCGGTTCCTGATTCATACGGTAACATTGGCCACCAGGTATACCTGCACAAAACCGGAATCCATCACCCTCACAAAGGGCGGCCCCTCGAATTTCCCAACCGCTTCTCTGCTCACGGGCTCGGCATTCTCCCATTGCAGCATAGCCGCTCCCTTTTCGATCTCCCTATCCATGAAAACTCCGGTGATCCCCTCCTCCCCGATCTCCTCGCTGCAGTTGGCATAATCCTCTGCATGTAAGGTATCGTATGCTGAATCCCAGGTTCCGAGGACACCGCCGATGCCGAAGATAAGGGAGGACATCCTGTGGTCCGATGCAACCTTCCCCTCGAAATCGCTGCTGTACTCCCGCACCCAATAGACCCCCTGCATCTCCTCGTAAACAGTACCCTCCTGGAAATTCCCTATCACCTCTCTGGGAGGATAGGCCGAATACGCCACTCCAAGCGATAAAAGCACCACAATCCCTGAAACAATGGCCTTGGTGGATAATTCCTTCCCAGAAGGCAGGTATCTGTAAAGCTCGACCACACCGAGTGCGGATAGGATGAGCAGAGGCTCTAAAAAGTACTGGGTATGACGGTATGGGAGGAGAACGACATTCTCTGTTACCACCATGATCACCATGGAGATCATAATCGCTCCCAACCATGCACAGATGAAGAGGCCTTTCTCATAGAAACGGGCAAAACCCGGGCCTGGTGCTGCAAGTATTATAACGATGAGCAGCGGAATAACCAGCAATAGGAAGCTCCTGTCCACCTCAATAGAGGTCCCCGGAACGCCAGTAAGGACTATCCCGAGCATGATCAAAGCAGCCACCACCCCCGCAAGGCTCAGCAGCTTGATTATGCGATCGATATCCGGGTAGTGCGGGAGATAATACCATTCCCATCTTCTGCGAAGCCGGAGAACGCCAAGGACCAGTGTTAGCCCGGCCACCACCCCACCAATGAGGATCCACCCGTTTATCCCGAAGGCATCGGCTACTATTTTCTCCCTGAAGGGCTCAACAAGCACGAGCCAGTAGATTATCATGAAAGCAAGGAAGAAGTAGAGAACCGGGATGTCCCGCCTTAATTCAGAGGGATGAGTACGCTTCAAGACCTCCCTGATGACAGTGTAGAATCCCAGAGCAATAAAAACGAAATAGGCGGACATGTGATGCGTGACCATGAGAGCGGAGATGGCAAGGAATAGAACAATCCAGGACCCCATGGATCTTTTCAAGGGCCTCAGCTCAAGATAAAAATAGAGCACCAAAAGCCCGAGAAGGTCTCCCAGGGCACCTGGCATGGGGTGGGAGGTGGCAAACACACCCGGAGGGGAAACCGCCACGAAAAGTGAAGCGAGCAATGCCACTCTCACATCCGAGAATATCTTCCGGGCAATGAAGAAGATCGGGAGCACAAGAAATGCGGTGAGGGCAGGGAGAATGAACACCATGAGGGAAAGGGCATCAATGCCCGTGGTAAGATGGAGAGCAGCTACCAGGGCCTCCATGCCGTAGAAATACGGGTAGGCAAACCCCCATCCTTCATACCCAACCGGTACCCTGCCCTTCTCGACAATCGAATCAATGATGGTGTAATATTCCCCCGAGTCCGAGCCCCAGATGTGGAATCCCATTAAGGTGGGGGGAAGGAGGTGCAGGATGATAGAGAAAAGCAGGATGCTTATCAGGGCGGGGAGAGCATAGTTGAAAGAGTGTCCCCGAGAAGAGTCATCGGCAGAATCACCTGAAGTCCTGTTGTCAAATTCCTTTCCTATGTCAATTCCTCCGTGATTGCTTGGGATTCGATTAACCCGGGGAATGGATATTAGATTAAAAGATTTTCCAGTGGAGAAAAAGAGACCTGCAACTTGATAGATGATCTATTGTGACCTTGCCGAGTGCTTCGCACTCAGCCGGCACTCGGCACATCGTGCCTCATGCCTTGCCAGCACTTCGTGCTGACCGGCACTCAGAACTTCGTTCTTCATGCCTTGTCGGCCTTTGGCCAACCGGAGATCAGAACTTCGTTCTTCATGCCTTGTCGGCCTTTGGCCAACCGGAACTCGCAACCTTGACGAGCTGTCGCTCATGGCTTATCGGGCCTTCGGCCCAAACGCCTGCCAGAACCTTCGGTTCTAACAGCCTTGACGAGTCCTTTGGACTCATCCGGCAATCGGAACTTCGTTCCTCATGCCTTGACGAACACTTCGTGTTCATCCGGAACTCAGCATTTCACGCCTCATGCCTTCGGTTACTCATGCATTCTTTTTCCTTTTCTCAGGCAAAGCTCGCATTAACCTTATATACAATAATGGATGTCCTCACGTTACGATCCGGAGGACTACAATGGGCGAAGTGAGAAAATCTTCATACAGAATGCCACCGACCCCAAAGGGCATCAAAGGCATTGAAGAGGGCACAGTGGATTATTTTCAGATGGATATCTGGGACAACCTGAACACCGGCCTGCTAGAAGAATACCTTGATGAAAAGAACCGCAGGGAAAGCTTTGAACGCTCCAAGTTCGACTGGTTCAAGGTGGGTATCGGCATCGTCATCGGGACGGCCTTCGCACTCATCACGCAGTATGTGGGCCTGAAGGTGGGAATCGCCATCTCCGGCTCCTGGTATGTGGTATACCTTATAGGGATCGCCGGGAAATGGCGCCCCTCCGAACTCAACATCGCCACGGGAGCGAGTACAGGAGCGACCTATATCAGTACAGGTTTTATTTTTACGTTCCCTGCCATGTATCTATTGAGCAATGAGGAGGTGACTGGTGATTATGCCATCGGTGTTGACTCCTCAGGGGAGCTTATTTATCTCATCAACGACTTTCCCCCAATGTTCGTGGCACTTGTGGCCACAATTATTGCGGGCTTCCTCGGGGTGCTCTATTTCATCATCTTCCGGAGGATCTGGCTCGTGGATGACCCCCTTCACGTGCCTGGCATAGAGGCACACCTCCAGCTTCTCGAGATGTCCAATAACATCACCACAGGAGCAGCAGAAAAGGCACATCATGCCATAAAACTCATCCTTGCATCCTCGGTAGTGACCGGTATTTTAACGGTATTGAAAGACCTTCCTTTTGATTCCGGATTAATTGGAGATAAACGATGGGACTGGAATCCTGATAAAGGAAGGATGGTTATAAGAGAAGAGCCCATTCTTGACCAGATATTTGGTAAGGAGAACGAGATGGGTGAATGGTATAATGAGGCAGTCATCCAGCAGCCCTTAGATAGCGCAAAATTCACCTGGATGAACTTCGGTATAATCCCCATCGAGGTGGGTATCGGCTGGTTCATGAAGTTCAGGGTTGCCCTGTTGATATCTTTGGGTACCCTGATTACCTGGTTCCTGATAATTCCCATGGCTGTCTATTTCGATGTGCCCATCTATGATCCAAGGTTAGCCGACCCATATCCGATAACAGACAATGTGATTCCAGCCGTGATTGGCTATAAAAGGGTTGCCAGATTCATCGCCATTGGGGCCATCCTTGGAGGAGGTATCACTGCCCTAATAAAGAATGCCCCCATTTTCAAAACCATCTTCGGGGATTTGAACAAGGCAATAAAGGGCAAAGAGAGCGAGGCGGGATCCTATATCGAAGGAAAAGGATGGTATGAATGGCCCCTCTCCCACATATTTTTCATGGCCATCTTCGCATTCTTTTCCATAGGATTCGTCTTCTCCGTGGAATACGACATCGTACCCTCTTTCATATTAGCGGGAGTGCTTGCGTTGACCACATTCTTCCTTGGAGCCATCGCGGTTAAGGTCATGGGGGAAACAGGCACGGAGCCCGTGTCCGGTACCTCCTTCATCGTCCTGCTTCTCCTAATTATCCTGTTCAAGTATATACTGAACATGCCCAACGAGGAAACCGCCATAATGTCCATCATTGGAACAACCGTCTTCGCCGGTGCCATCTCCATGTCCGGGGACATAATCTACGATTTCAAGGCCGGCCTTTATATAGGAAACAGACCATATCATCTGATGAAAGGGGAGATGACTGGTATCATTCCTGGAGCCATAGTGTCGGTTATCGGGGCTATCATCTTTGGGAAAGGTTTGGCAGACGGCTCCCTGAAACTCCCGGCACCGCAGGCACACGCCTTCGCCACTGTGCTTCAGCTCCTCTTCAGCGAGGAAGCCTTCGGGTTTGTCATTTCCCTCCTGCTTATCGGCATTATCATCGGGATCTGGGCCGAGCTTGCCACCGGTATGGGTACCGCCTTCGGTCTCGGGATGTATTTCCCGCTCTTCGTTACCACGCCCATCCTTCTTGGAGGTTTCCTGAGGGACGCATGGGAGATGTTCATCCTGGAAAGGGATGCGAAAAAATACGAGTACACCGATCAGCAGAAGACCATGCGAAGATTGGACACCTACATGGTCGCCACAGGCCTGATTGTTGGTGAGGCCATAGCCGGTACGATCATTGCCCTCTATCTCGTGGTATTCAAATAAGAAAGATTAATTTATCAGATAAGAAGATTAATGATACCCACAAAAAGTGTGGGGACATGAATGATAGTGGAATATGAAATAATGTGCCCTAATGGGTGCTAAAGTCTCACACGGACATGAAGAGGTGAAAGAATGAAATACGACATTATAGGAAGCAACCTGCAGGTGGCCATCCTGGAAATAGAGCCCAACGAGTTGGTCTATTCCGAGGCAGGGGCCATGGTGTACATGAGCGAGAACGTCTCCATGCAGGCCAAGGCAAGAGGAGGCCTCATGAAAGGCCTTAAGCGAATGCTCTCAAAGGAGACCTTCTTCCTTACCGAATACTGGTCCACCGGCGGAACCGGTGTGGTTGGATTTGGAGGGAATATCCCTGGGAAGATCATCCCATTGGACCTGAGAGGAGGGAGACAGTACCTGGCCCAGAAGGATGCCTTCTTGGCGGCGGAGAATTCGGTGGAGATGGACATTGCGTTCCAGAAGAAGCTTGGCTCCATGTTCTTCGGAGGAGAGGGCCTCATCCTTCAGAGGTATTGGGGGGAAGGTACGGTTTTCATACACGCCTGCGGTGACATGGTGGAGATGAACCTCGAGGCCGGCCAGGCGATCAAGGTGGACACCGGGAATGCTGTAGCCTGGGAGGCATCGGTGAGCTATGATATCCAGAAGGCTGGGGGCATCAAGACCATGCTCTTCGGCGGTGAAGGGCTGTTCCTGACCAGGTTAACCGGTCCCGGGAAGGTAATCCTCCAGTCCATGACCCTTGCAAATCTGGCCGGTGCCATCGTCCCGTTCCTTCCAAGCGGAGGAACATCGGGCAGCAGTCTCGTAGGCGGCCTTCTCAGAGGGTGATCCTAAGAAAGATTAATAAGCCTGCTTCCCGACATTTAGGTATGAAACCATATTATCCGCCATACCCGAGGGATTCCCCCCCGCGGGAAGAAGAAAGGAAGGGCAGCCTGCTGGCTATTCCCGCGGTTATTTATACTGTTGTCCTAATTATTATTTCACTTTTTCTTTTGGCTCTATTTTTCAGAATACTCCCCTTCCTTATATTGATATGGTTCATCATCGCATTCCTGAGCCTGATCATAGGGCTGTTCGTGGCATTGTTTTACCTTGCCAAATCTGCTCCGCAGCCCGGGCCTGGGAATTTTTCTCTAAGCATGGTGAGGGATCCTTCGAAGCAGGATGATGATGAACCTCCTCCCCCTCCTAATGATTAATCCCTCTTTCTTATTCCTTATTTCGGTGCCTCTTGAAGTAAACCACAACCGCCGCCCCTCCTGGAACCCCGTGTGCTTGCAGCAGCGCGGGGACAATGTTGTAAGGTAGCGAATAGGAACGCGGATGACACGGATTTGTCGGATTTTCGCGGATTTGTCTTTTATCCGTGTTCCCAAGTCTGGCCGCAAACGCAAAATTTCAGTTCCTTATTCGCTAAGTGCCTGTAATATAGTCCCGCAGCGCGTGTAATCACCTAGCAAAAGATATTTATATTTGCATAATGAGAAAAGGAACAAGAAGAAGCACACCTTCAAAGCACAGCATTCATCTGATTCAAAAAACGAAGATCATGAGGATTGATCACCATGTTCAAAAGAAAGATCGATATCGGAACAGGACTGCTTTTCATCCTCGCAGCCGCAGCACTGGTGCTCGTGGTGCTGGCAGTGGGAACCGAAAACACGGAAGGAAAGACCATCACAGTTGACGATTCCGGTGGGGCCAATTACACGAAGATTCAGGATGCCGTGGATGCGGCTGAGGATGGGGATACGATCAGGGTTTATGAGGGAACGTATGAGGAGAATGTGGTTGTTGATAAAACGTTGAGTCTAATCGGAAATGGCTCAGCAAACACCACGATTGACGGAGGGGGAAGTGGAAATGTGGTTAGAGTCACGGCGGATTGGTGCAATGTGAGCGGGTTTCGTGTTATCGGGAGCGGTTCGTGGGATGCTGAAATAAAAGTGGAATCGAATAGCAACACGATCATAAACAACACCTGCTCCAACAACTCCTACGGCATCTACCTCATGTACTCCGATAGCAACACCCTCACGAACAATACCTGCTTGGACAACAGCATCACCGGCATCTACCTTCGGAACTCCGATAGCAACACCCTCACGAACAATACCTGCTTGGACAACAGCGTCACCGGCATCTACCTCCAGGACTCCAAGGGCAATATCCTCACGGGCAACCAGATGTGGGGAGATGGAATTGTAATCTATGGGTTGGGTCTTGAAGACTGGAATACCCATATAATTGATACCACGAACACGGTCAACGGCAGGCCCGTCCGCTACTACAAGAATGCCAGCGGGATAACGGTCCCTTCTGGTGCCGGGCAGGTCATCCTGGCTAACACTACCCACATGGTGGTGGAGGATCAGAACCTGAGCAATGGCAACGTCGGCATCCAACTTGGATTTTCATCGAGCGTCACACTTTCTAACAACACCATCACAAACAACACCTGTTCCAACAACTCCTACGGCATCAGTCTCGACCACTCCCACAACAACACACTCACTAATAATAACTGCTCTCACAACGGCATCGGCATCTACCTCATGTACTCCGACAGCAACATCCTCACCAATAACAACTGCTCCAGCAACAACCGTGGTATCTCCCTTTATGGCTCCGACAACACCATCACAAACAACACCTGCTCCAACAACGGCATCACCGGTATCTGCCTCGGGGGCTCAGACAACACCATCACAAACAACACCTGCTCCGACAACCGCTACGGCATCTATCTCAGGGGCTCCAACAGCAACACCATCACAAACAACACCTGCTCCAATAACTCCTACGGCATCTACCTCTGGGACTCCGACAGTAACACCATCACAAACAACACCTGCTCCAATAACTACTACCGTGGTATCTCCCTTTATGGCTCCGACAGCAACACCATCACCGATAACACCATCTCAGGAAATGACGATGGAATTTGTCTGTATTGGGAATCAGAAAGCAACACAGCCCACCACAATCTCATCATCAACAACTCTCAGTACGGCATCGACGCCTCCGACAACGATGACTACTTCATCAATGCCACAAACAATTGGTGGGGAAACGAAACTGGACCATACCATCCAACCAAGAACCCCGATGGAAAAGGTGACAACGTTACTGATTATGTTGAATTTGACCCATGGCTGAGCAAAGAGGGGTCGGGAAACAGAAAACCTAATATCACAACATCAGACAAAACGCAAGTCTACAAAGATGAAGAATATTTTATAGATTATGAAGCTGAGGATAAAGATGAAGACCCCTTAACATGGTCTCTAACCACCAACGCCGCCTTCCTGACAATCAACCCCACCACAGGATTTCTTACCGGGACTCCCCATCAGAAAGACGTTGGAACCTATTGTGTGAACGTCACTGTGTCAGACGGCGAACTTATCGATTATCACAACTTTACGCTTGAAGTAAGAGGCGAGAACGTCACCATTGGCGCCTGCACTATCCTTCGGGGCAGTGCCACGGTACAGCGGGATGGAACCATGCGAACCCTGTATTCCGGAAGCGAGATCCTCTCCGGGGACATAGTTACCACCCACGGGGATTCTGTCATATACCTTTATGTCTCGAAGCTCATCTACGATGGAGAGGGAGTAGAGGGGAACATCCACA
>DAOVMN010000133.1 GCA_030630685.1 Thermoplasmata archaeon
GAATTAGGGGACGAGGGAGCAGAATATCTTTATGAGGTGGGTGTGGAAAATCTGACGAGCGTCCCCATGGAAGAGCTCACCATAACCATTCCGGAGAATATAGCCTCGATCTTTGCAGCCAAAGAAACGAGCCGCGTTCTGCAGGTCGAGGGAGAAGCGAAAAGAGGGGCAACCTTTGTTCTCTATCCCATGAATGAATTGGAGGAGATGGACGAGATCGTTTTGGGACGGGACATCGAGGTCAGAACGGTCCTCGGCAATGAGGGTGAGAACCTGCGCTACGATGTCAAATTAAGCAATGTGTCGGAGTATGTCATACCCGCTATAACCATCTCCCCACCGTCTATGGAGGGATTTATCCCAAAACCAGAGGAGGTAATAATGGAGAATATCGAACCTCAGGGGATCAGGTCGGCGAGTTTCGAGCTCATTCCTCTAAGCAGGCCCTCTTTTGAATTAGAGGAGGGGACCGAGGCCCCATCTCCGGAGAAGGAAATAGAGAGGGAATGGGGGCCCGAGACCGCCGGGGAGCCGATGGAATGGGAAATCGGAAAGGAAGAGTTGGCCCCGGAGACAGATGCCGGAGAATCAATGGCGTTCGAGACTGAAGAAGAGCCGGAGGAGGAATGGAAACCTGAATACGTGGAGGCAAAGGAATCGGATGAGGAAAGGGCAGATAAAGACTTTTCCAAGGAAACCCGGGAGGGGCCTAGATTCATACCATTACCTCCGGATCCGGAGAGTCTGGAGCTTGATGAGGATATTCTTGCTTTCCCTAAGAATAAAGATACCATAAATACCATAAAGATGATCGATGAGAATAAACAGAAGGAGGAAACTGAATGACGAAGATGTTTGATAGAGTCCGTATGGAAAAGGATAATGAGGGGGCCATAGGCATTGGAACACTCATCGTGTTCATTGCAATGGTCCTTGTGGCAGCCATTGCTGCTGCTGTGCTTGTGAAGACGGCTGGTGAGCTCCAGTCAAGGGCGAAGAGAACGGGACAGGATGCCGTGGACGATGTGTCGGGGGGTGTCCAGGTGCTCCTTGTCGAGGGACAATACGATGCTACTACGGGAGAGATCGATAATCTAAGGGTGATGATCGTTCTCTACTCAGGCACCGAACCCCTCGATGTGGGCAGGGCCAATGACACAGACCCTGGTACATCCGGCATCCAACGCGACCCGGGGAACCTTGCCGTTCATGTATATGTCGATGACTCGGTGGACCAGGAGTCCGGCACCACGCATTTTTCTGCAGTGGACAAGGCCAACTCCGATGGCACAGGGAATGCAGTGCATCACTGGACTGATAACCAGGCCATTATTGACCCGAACAACAACTATGGCAACAAAGGGGTGCTCGACCAGGATTCGATCATAACCATCGAGTTCCCGGTGCATCTTGACCCCCAGGGAGTTAACCAGATCCAGCTTGCCCCACGTTCCAGGGTGACACTCCACTTCTTTGTCGGGGCCGGCGGCGCAGGGACACTGGACATCACCTATACACCGGGTTCGTATTCTGCCCAGGATGATGACTGGATAGGGCTTGAATGAGGGCTCAAATGTCTCTCGGAGAAAGCCTTCAGAAAAGGCTGAAGTCCATCAAGGACAGACTCGGTCTCGGGGAGCTCGAGGAAGAGGATATTCTCAGGCCATTAGATATCGAGGGGACCAAAGGTTTCTCAGACTTCACCCTGAGGGTCGATTTACCAACCATCTCCATCATCCAGGGAATGCCGCTGGCAGAGGCAAATATGCCGGTCGTGGGAGGATTGGCCCCGGCCGACCTGGCAAGGCTTGGCAGTATCGAGAGAAAGTTGGATGACATTGGGAAAAGGATACGAAAGCTCACGGATTTCGGTGAGTCGAACCGTATCGAACTCGAGCAGCACTCCGAGAGCATTGCCTACATTGAAGGAAAGGTCTCTGAGATGGATAGAATCATGGAGGAATATTCAAGCGTGGAGAAGAATCACAGGGAGCTTGCTGTCCTCTATGATCTCATATCGGCGCAGTGTAATCCGTTCATCGAGCTCAGCTATCCGGGGATCGCCCTCAACCCGGGGGGAGAAAATAATTCAAGGAAGGAAGGGGAGGATACAGGAACTCTGCTTCTTGATTGGATGAAATTCCTGCTTCAACGCATCCCACACGCTAACATCCCAAAGCTCATGGACTATTACCAGGAGATAGGCTTGATAGACAATGGGCTTATCGAAAGAGTGGGCACATATCTGAAAGGATTGAAGCTCGAGGAGGGAAAGGCTGCAAAGGAAGGGGACTGGCGTTTAACCCCTGATGACCAGGCCAGGTCCATGGGGTTCATTAAAAAGCTCATGCGCAGGGAGGTGTAGGATGGGATTCAGTGTAGCCGTAGCCTCAGCCATACTTTTTAGTGCGGCTCTTGTTTTTTCCGTGGTCATATACAGCACACTGGATTCTTCATTTCATGAGCTTCAGGACGCTCAGGAAGAAAGGGATGCCTTTATTGAGCAAAGAGCCGGCACCCGGATACGTATCACCGATGCCTACCTTGACCAGCGCACCCTCGTCATCAATGCCACGAATGAAGGCTCTTCCGTTATTCTTGTAAAGGATGGAGAGATATTCCTATTGGACATTCTCATTAACGGTACCCTTTCCACTGACAGCATCGTTCATTATCAAATCCAGGAAAAGGACTCCTCCTTCTGGGGTCCCGGGGAAAAACTTCATCTTGTTCTGAGTGACGTATCGGTATGGGACAACACGAGGATTGCCCTCATCACTCCGGAGGGTATGAGAGCGGAATACACTTTCTTCAACCCGCCAATCGCGCATTATCGGATCATTGGTATGGAAGGTCCTTATCTTCTAAGCGAGGACATGGTTTACATATTCGAGGCCTCCTCATCCTCTAGTATGGAGAAGATGGAATATTTCTGGGAATTCGATGACGGAAGCTCAGGCTATGGAGAAAGAGTTGGGCATCTCTTTCATTCTCCGGGTGTTTACTGCCCAAATCTTCGAATAAAGGACGGATACGGAAGAACCGATCAATTTGAGGCGAGAGTGGAGGTGAGAGACATCACGCCGCCGGAAGCCGGGATATTGACAGAAGGCGTGGTGGATGAGGATACTCCGATAGAGATCGGGGCATATTCCTATGATAATGTAGGAGTGGTGAACTGGCGCTGGGATTTAGGTGATGGACATACCGGATACGGTCCAACGGTAGAACATACGTATGAGAAGCCCGGGTACTATTCCATCTCCCTGACAGTAAGGGATGGGGCAGGGAATGAACTCACGACCCAAACCAGGATCATGGTGAGGGACACAACACCCCCTGAGGCCGAGGCGGGAGAGAACTTCTCTGTGATGGTCAACGAGACCGCTTATTTCAATGCCTCTGCCTCCTATGACCCGGAAGATGGAAAGATCATCAGCTACACCTGGGATTTCGGGGACGGGCATCTTGGCTCTGGAGAGTATACAAACCATGCCTATACTGCGGCGGGAAACTATAGCGTGAGGCTTGAGATCATGGATATGAACGGGAACACCTCCCAGGATGGTTTAACGATAGAAGTGAAAGCGGATTCAGGGAGGGATGGGGATACCTGAGACAGCAATATCCCACACGATCTTCGTCATCGCGGCCATTCTCATCTCCGTTTCCCTGGTTGCGGTATTTGCCAGTGTGGTGAACGATTTCTCCCATTCCATAGAGGACAAATCAAACCGCCTGAGCAGGGAGATCAGAACGGACATACAGATCATCAACGACCCAACGGCAGTCCCCTATCTGAACGGAAACCTCACCATCTATGTCAAGAATACAGGGAGAACCACCATAGAGAACGATAGCGTGGTCGTATTGATCGATGGAGGAAGTGCGAACATCACCTCCTTTATCACACCAAACGGGGTAAGATGGTATACAGGGATAACCGCCAATATCTCGGTTCATGCCCCTGATATAGAATTAAAAGGGGACCATTCCTTAAAGGTAATAGTGATGCACGGCACCTCGGATTCCATAATATTCCGTATCCACTCCCTATCCGCCATCAAGTTCGTAAACGATCCCCTTCAGGTTCCCTACACCCATCCCATGCTCACACTTTATCTATTGAACACCGGGGAAAGGGGACTTGATACCGGCCTTTTGCAGCTAATGGTGGATGGAGAATACCGCTCGATAGAATCCGTTTTCGTTATAGGGGGTGACTGGGATCCCGGGGAGATCGCAAGATTCAATGTCACCGCCGAGCTGCGCCAGGATAGAACACACAATGCCCGTGCAGAGTGCGGAGAAGCCTCAGCCACACTATCGGGGTTCAGGATCTGGCCAAGGTTCTCGTTCGACATAACCAATGACCCGGAGGCAGTGCCTTACAATAATTCCAACCTCACCTTCTATCTCCATAACACCGGCAATGAGACCATCTCCCCTACCACCTTACGGGTGCTTGTGAACGGGCCAATGAAGGAAATAGTGGTCTATAAGGTCATAGGCGGCGGGGAGTGGGTACCCGAGAGCACCCTGAACCTCACGGTGAAGGCCGAGGGCCTGAATAGTACCGAACTTCACAGGGTGAGGGTCAACGGGCCCCAGGGCTCGACCGGTACAATGGAGTTCTATGTCAAAGAGGAATAAAGGATAGGGATAACCATTGCATCCTGTTGACCTTCATTTTTTCCTAAATCTTTAAAGGTAACCTCCATATACCCACCCATGGATCCAGGGAAAGATTCCAACCTTGCAACCTACCTCACACTGCTCCGCCCACTCAATGCCGTGATGGCTGGCGTGGGGGTCTTTATCGGGGGTGTGGTAGCAGCGGGCGGGGACATCCTTGAGCTTGATGTTTTTACCCGTGTGGTTCTGGCGTACTTGGCCGCCTTCTTTGCCACCGGGGCGGGTAACGCCCTGAACGACATCGTGGATGCGGAAACGGATAGGGTAAATCACCCGGAGCGCCCCATCCCGTCGGGGAAACTCACAAAGGAGCAGGTGAAACGGGTTGTTTTTCTTGGTTACACCCTCACACTCATTCTGGCCGCGGTCATCAACTACCTCAACCTCGGCATAGCGATTCTCAACATCTCCCTCATGATCGGATACGAGCTTTCTTTGAAGAAAAAAGGCCTCGTGGGTAACCTCGTCGTCTCCTATCTAACGGCCTCGGTCTTCCTTTTCGGCGGAGTGGCCACATTGGAGAACGGCCCCATCATGGACATGCTCACCTCTGACAATACCAGGGTTACGATCATTTTGGCCCTGCTTGCCTTTTTAGCCTCAGCCGGAAGGGAGATCATCAAGGATATAGAGGATATGGAGGGGGATAAGGACAGATTAACCTTCCCCATGAAGATCGGAAAAAAGAGGGCTGGCTTTTTTGCAGGTGGCTTAATCATTATTGCAGTGGGACTCTCCTGGGCACCCTATTATCTTGAAATACTCGGTAAGGTCTATCTTGCTCTGGTACTGGTGGCGGATGGGACCTTTGTCTATTCTGCCGCTATGGCTATCCAGAATCCAGCGCGCTCACAAAAGATTGCAAAGATTGCTATGCTGGTTGCCTTAGTGGCTTTCCTTGCTGGTGCGATATTCTAAATTTTGATGTTTTTGATGGCCCGCTCCGCCTCTCCTTTAACAACCGGATTATCGAAATCCGTGGCGATCTTCGCGAGGTCATCAAGGTGTCCTTTGACAAGACCGGGATTGATGGGCGCAATGTATTCCAAGACCTTGATTGCATCATACAGTTCGTGATCCTCGCCTTTCTTAAGGTGTTTCAGGAGTTCCTCCGCCGCACCTTGTTCAATGATATCATCGGGTATCCGTTTGCTGAGATGTAGAAGGGTCTGGGCGATGTTGTTCCTGGCCATCCTGTTGCTCTCATCGGATAATCTCGATGTGAGAAGGGGTATGGCCTCCTTGAGGAGCTCGGGCCTCTTTTTGCTCACCTGGACAAGCACGGTGGAGATGCCCCATCTGAGTAGCCAGTCCCGGCTCACCGCATTTTCAAGAAGGTCGTCAAGGAACTCTGCCTCTTTTAGGGCTTTGGCAACGAATTGTGGGAGTTTTGGATTCTCCAGGACCTTTAGTTCCGAGATGGTTTCATCGTCAAGCATGAGATCACGAATTTGAGGCAGATGCATGAGATATTTATCGTTTTGCTCTCATTTCCCTATTGCTTGATTTTTCTCCATAAGCATGTATGACATTCAACGAGATGAAAATAGGACTGCTGATGGCATCAAGCTGGAGGTGGCTGTGAAAAGATGAGGTGGAGGCTCCTAATTCAGATGTCTGCAAAATCATTGAAATGGAGAAAGATCAATATCCAGATCAATACCTTCCAGTTTCATTTCGACAAGTTTTTTCTTTTGGTGCA
>DAOVMN010000061.1 GCA_030630685.1 Thermoplasmata archaeon
AATGCGGTGCCGGGGTACCCGGGCATTTCAATTTCTGCAACTTGTGCGGTGCTGCCTTTGAAGAGGGAGAAAAAGAGCCTACCGAGGTGACATCCGAGATGGATGCGTCCAGGACATGCCCGAAATGCGGTGCCGGGGTACCCGGGCATTTCAACTTCTGCAACAAATGCGGCACACCATTAAAAATAAAGGAGGAAGAAGAATGAGTGGTGTAGATGTAATCAAAAGAGACAATGAAATAAAAAAAAGAAAGCCTTCTGCCAGAATTCTCATCAGGGGGTACAAAAACTGGGGAGTCCGAAAAATATTTCGCCTAAGAAATTCGTCCAATGAACCAAAAAAGATATTAAGAGGCTCCCTTCCATTTTGACGATCAAGGACCAGAAAGTGTTACCATGAAAAACTCAAAAGTCCCCATTGAAAAATGGGTCGTTCTTATCACGGCCTTCATGCTATTGGGGCTCCCCGGAATCCCCATCAGTCCTATGGGTCTGGCTGAAGGGAAGGGGTCCGGCGGCTATCCTCCACCCGGGAACGGGGATTGGGTCATTACTGGTGAGACCGTGGTGACAAACGAAACAATCACCCTTAACGGCAACCTCACCATAGAACCGGACGGGAATCTTATCCTGATAAACACGACAATCATCTTCAACTGCTCTTATGATGGGGAGTACCACATCAAGGTCAAAGAGGGAGGGGAACTTCATGTGCTTGGTGTTAAGGAAATTGTTAATCAGACTTTTCCAGGCAAAAGAGACGATGATCTTATTATCGGAAGTCAAGGCGGAAAATTATACTATTACAGGAACAACGGCACGGCAGATAGGCCAAAATGGAAATCTCAGGGCACACTGAAGGATGCAAATGGATCGGAAATTGATGTCAGTTCACGAAGTACTCCAACATTTGCGGATCTGGACAATGACGGGGATTTTGATCTGACAATTGGGGAGTACAGTCGTAATTTATACTATTACGAGAATACCGGCACTGCCAAAGAGCCGGAATGGACTGAAGACGATACCATGTTTGCAGGAGTAGATGCCAAACTTCGGACTTCGCCGGTATTTGCGGATTTGGACGATGACGGAGATCTTGACCTAACTTTTGGGGAATATGGCGGGAATTTACATTATTACGAAAATACCGGCACCGCCTCAGAACCGGAATGGACAGAAGACAGTTCCATATACTCAGAAATTAGGGTTGAAATGTGTACGATACCAGCACTTGCAGATCTGGACAATGACGGAGATTTTGATCTACTGATTGGAGATTATAAAGAAGGTAATTTAACCTATTACGAAAATACCGGTACCAAAGAAGAGCCGGAATGGACGGACCGGGGTCTACTGAAGGATGTGAATGAAGAGGAAATAAAGGTTGGACAGCATACCGCACCGGATTTTGCAGACCTGGACAACGATGGCGACTTCGATCTAACGATTGGGGTGAAGGGGGGTGATCTATATTATTACGAAAATACCGGCACCGCATCAGAGCCGGAGTGGACAGAAGATAATACTATGTTCTTTGGAATAAATGTCGGAAGTTACAGTACACCGACATTCGCG
Organism: Thermoplasmata archaeon; assembly: GCA_030630685.1. GTDB lineage: Archaea > Thermoplasmatota > DAOVMN01 > DAOVMN01 > DAOVMN01 > DAOVMN01. Next base: position 1,578 of record DAOVMN010000061.1, read on the forward strand.
GACCTCGACGGGGACAGCACCACAGGTGAAGGCGGTAAAGGAGACTACGACCTTGTTATAGGAGATGATGCTGGAAGATTATATTATTACATGAACAACGGCACATCAGAAAAACCAGAATGGGTATCTCTGGGGAGATTAAAGGATGTGAACGGCGCTGATATCGATGTCGGAAGCCGCGGCGTTCCGGTATTGGCGGACCTGGACGATGATGGTGATCTCGACCTGACGATCGGAGAACGGGAGGGGAATCTAAACCACTACGAAAACACGGGTACATCGGAAGATCCGGAATGGACCGAAGACAGTTCCATGTTCAGTGCTGTGGGAGATATCGGTGACTCCAGTAAACCCGCATTTGCAGACCTTGACAATGACGGTGATCTCGATCTGACAATTGGAGAAAATGATGGTAACCTAAATTACTACGAGAACACAGGTACTGCTTCTCAACCTGAATGGACACAGGATAATTCAATGTTCTCGGACATAGATGTGGGGGGGCGCAGCAGGCCGGCGTTTGCTGACCTTGATAATGACGGGGATATCGACCTGATAGTGGGGAATGGTGATGGCGATACAAACTATTTCGAGAACACCGGTACTGCCTCCCAGCCGGAATGGACCGAGGACGGTTCCATGTTCTCCGTCGTGGATGATGTGGGCTACAACGCTGCACCGGCATTTGCAGATTTGGACAATGATGGGGATCTTGATCTCACAATTGGGGAATATAATGGTAATCTAAATTATTACGAGAACACGGGGACTGCGTCTCAACCGGAATGGACAGAGAATAATTCCATGTTCTCTGGGGTAGGTGTAGATCAGCGTAGTGCACCGGTATTTGCGGACCTCGATGCGGACGGCACAGGTGAAGGCGGCAAAGGAGACTATGACCTGGCCATTGGCAACTTTGATGGTTATCTGAATTACTATGAAAACACGGGTGATAGAAAAGCATTCGAATGGACAGAAGACCCATCCATGTATCCAGAAGAGGACCTTGGAACGAGAGCAGCCCCCGACTTTGCGGACCTCGATGATGACGGGGATATCGATCTGTTCATCGGGCGAAACGACCAACACGGAGACGAGGACGGGCACCTGACATTCTATGAGAACATCGGCACGAATAAAGAGCCGGAATGGGCAAACAGAGGGAATGTAAAGGATTCGAATGGTGAAGACATTACCACCGAGCACTACACCGCGCCCGCCCTGGCTGACCTGGATGACGACGGGGATGTTGATCTGACATTCGGGGATTATTTTGGGCATATGCATTATTACAACAATACCGGGGACTGGAAAGAACCGATATGGACGGAAGAGACATCCATGTATTCCGGGGTCTCGTCGGATGCATGGAGTGCGCCGACCCTTGCGGACATAGATTCTGATGATGATTTTGATTTGATTATTGGAGATTACTACGGGAAGCTGAAATTGTATGAGAACATCGGCAATCCTTTTTATCCCGAATGGACGGACAGGGGGTACCTGAAGGATTCCGAAGGTGAAGACATTCAAACCGCAGGCTCGGATTACAGGATGAGTGCACCTGCTTTTAAGGACCTGGATGATGATGGAGATCTGGATCTGGTGGTTGGAGGATACGACGGAACGCTGCTCCATTACAAAAACACAGGTACCCCCCCCGAGCCAGAATGGACATATCAGGGACTGTTAAAGGGTTCGAATGGCGAGGATATCGATGTGGGCGGTGCAAGTATCCCGGCTTTTGCCGACCTTGATGCGGACGGCACTGGCGAACCTGGAGAGATTACAATATGGTACACAAAAATAACCACTAAAGGTCCCTACACCTTCGACTTTTATGTGAACAGTGGGGCGGTATTCGAACTGAGGGACACCAAGGTAAAGAACTGCGGGAACGGCACTTTCGAGCATTATGGGATGAGCATCAGCACGGATAATGCCACCATTACGGGGAATCTCCTTGGAAAAAACTATTTTGGTATATACTTGGACGGTGCAACGAATGCTTTTATCAGGGACAACATATTCACCGACAACACCGCCGGCGTTTACGCGGATGGGGCTGTGAACATCACAATCCTGGACAACAACTTCTCGCACAACATCCGTGGGATACACCTCGTGAATACCACAAATAGTCTCGTATCGAACAACCTCATAGAAAGGGGAGACACAGGCATATTCCTTGAACTCAGTATGGAGAATACCCTTGAAAAGAACATCATCTCAAAATCGAATCTCGGCATTCATCTCTTGAGTTCTGATTGGAACAACCTCACAGACAGCAATCTCACCAACTGCAGTAAGGGCATCGTGCTCGAGAAGACGAGAGAAAATAATCTTACAGACAACACCCTGAAAGGGTGTGGTGTTTTGATAATGGGGGAGAACATTGAGGACTTTTCCTCCCACTTTATCCGGAATAATACAGTGAATAATGCCCCACTCTATTACTTCTCCAATACCGCTGGGCTCCGGGTCCCTGAAGACGCTGGTGGGGTCATCCTTGCCAACTGCTCCAACATGACCATCGAGGGCATCGACTCCTCGGGGGGTGATGTGGGGATCGAACTTGCCTTTGTGAACGATTCTCTCATCACGGAAAGCACCCTGCTTTCGAGCGGATACGGCCTGTTTATTTATGCCTCGAATCACAACACCATTACACAAAATACCTTTAGCGGGAATGAAATTGGAATCTATCTAAAAAGCCAGTCCTCCGACAATTCGATAAACTTCAACTCCATCTCCGGAAACGACGATGACGGCCTCAACGCCTCAGAGAACGGCGGCGTAATTGTGGATGCAGTGAAGAACTTCTGGGGCCATGCCTCTGGCCCATATCATCCCGTAAATAACTCCGAAGGGAAGGGGAACAGTATTACGGACTATGTGCTCTTTAAACCATGGTTAAGAGCACCCCCGGGGGAGAATGTCTGGTATGTAGATGTGGCTGCGGCTGGCGGTGGAAGCGGCACCCAGGCGAACCCCTTTAACAGTATCCAGGATGCCGTGGACAATGCCTCATGGGAGGAAACCATATTCGTGCTTCCGGGAGAATACCAGGAGAACCTGGTGATAACCAGAAGCATCAACATTTTCGGGATCTCAGGCGATGTGACCCTGAATGCCGGGGGAGGGACGGGCATACACATCAAGGAAGGCGCCCCGGGTACGACCATCGCGAACATTACCCTCAACAATGCGGCCACGGATCTGGACCTAAAAGCGGACACTGTCCTCTACAATACTACATTTTCAAGCTCGGCTGTGAGTTTTACAGGAGAGTCCCTCCTGTTGGTGGGCTACTACCTTGATGTGGCCACCATCAACGTGGACGAGGAACCCATCGCTGGCGCGGCGCTCGATATGACGGATAATCTATCGGAAAAGAAGAGCTATGTTTCCGATGCCCAGGGGAGGATCGACGATATACTCGTTCTTGAGTATCTCAGGAACGCAACGGATACCGTACAGTTGAATCCCTATGCGCTTCATGCGTACGATTTCTCCACCGGTTACTCCATCACGACCCTTGACATACATTCGGATTCAAGCGTGGTTCTCAACCTCACCAGGCATGGTTCGTTCGGCACCTCCATTGCAACCGGGGATCTCAACAATGACGGCATAGAGGATATTGCCGTGGGGTCTCCCTCCGACAGTCAAAATGGAGAGAACACGGGAGCTGTGTTCGTGTTCTTCGGACCCCAGGGAAGTGTAAAGGTGCTTAGACCAATTGACGCGGACCTAGTCATCCACGGTGAAAGGAACGGGAGCCGACTCGGATCCACACTTCTGATTCAGGACATCAACGATGACGAAATACCTGAGCTGGTCGTAGGGGCACCCGAACATAACCGGACGACCGGTGGATTGATGGGAGAATACTACAACAATGATGATTACACAAACCTGGAATTCACGAGGATCGACAGCAACATAGACTTCCCGTGGGGAAACAGCGATCCCGGAGGACTGGGGGACGCTTTCTCGGTCCGCTGGACCGGTCATTTGATGGTGGAAGCGGAGGATGACTATACATTCTATGCCGAAATAGACGACGGCATGTGGCTCTATATCGACGGCACCTTGGTGATCGAGCGAAGGTTTTACGATTCCTCGGAAGCATCCTCAGGACCCGTTCACATGGAACCCGGATTCCATAATATAGCAATCTCCTTCCGTGACACCGGAGGTGCAGCAAGAATGCTGCTCAAATGGGAAAGCCCCAACATGACCAAGGAGATCATACCCCCTGAGAGCTTTTTCTCCAATGTGGATACTGGCTCACCGGACGGTGGGGTTTTCGTATTCGCGGGAGAACTGTTCGAACAGGGGGAGACAGGGTCGGTAGAGATGGAAGATGCGCTCCTGCTCTCGTCCACCGGGGAGGGTCTGGGAGACACACTCACTATCGCGAACATGGATATGGACAGGTATCTCGATATTTTGGCCGGGAGCGCCCTGGGAGTGGAGGTGTTCTACGGCCAGAGAAATATCGATGTCGATGCGACAATTCAACAGGCCACATTATATGGCCTCGAACAGCCGGTGCTGGTTAATATTAACGCAGTGGAGACTCTTGCAGCGGTCATGTCCGACGAGATCAGGCTGTTTCCGATGGCCCCGGATGGTTACAGCCTCGACAGCTATGTTTCGGAGGAGGACTTCGATGGCACCTTCAATTTCACCGTATTCAATGATGGCCTGACGATCTACTCCTATCAGGTCGTTGGGATCTTGCCCAACGGGGATTTTGATGATGAACCCGACTGGGTGAACTGGACTCAGACAGTAAGTATCCGTGGTGATAACGACGGGACCTGGGAGCTCACCACCGAGGAGCACGGTGACTGGCATGTATATGACGGGCCCACCGCAGGTCTCGGCCCGGACAGGGACAATGTGGCATCCGGCGGCAGCAACGGACGTGACAACGATGGTAAACTCGTTTCGGACCCTTTCACTGTTTCTGAAGGGGTGGAATACATAGATTTCTGGCATCATGTGGAGTGGTGGAGTTTCGAGAGTGCAGGCCCAAGCCAATGGCAGGATGAATACGCCGATTTCATAAGTATTAGGGTGGTGAATGATTCGGACGGCAGTATCGTGGCCGAGAAGAAATATGGAAGGGACTGGGGAGGCGAAAACGGCGAGGAAGAGGGGCGACTCCAGCTTGACGTCTCCGACCACTGGGGCGAATTGATGAGATTCGAGATGGAACTCTCAAATAACCGCCACCAGAACGACGACGGGATCGTCCAGATCGATAATATCACTGGCCTCCAGACAGTGCCCGATGCGAAAGGGGATTTCATCTCTGATCTCAAGGATCTGGGCTTCTCCGTGGACTCTTTGTTCCCCCACTGGGACGAGGAGCTCAACGACGGAAACATAACGCTTTATTACCGGACCAACACTTCCCATGAGTGGACCCTCATGGAAAAGGACCTGCTCGTGGAGCTGCCCGGGAACGAGGAGACAACCTTCCAGTACAAGGTCGCCCTGGATGCCGCTCCAGGGGAACCCTATCCCGTGCTGAAAGGGCTCTATTTCAACCTCTACAACTTCACGCCCGAATCACTCGGGCCTGGTATTCCTTACGATGCAGGCTCTGTTTTCGGAAACGACACCCTTGCCATAGTTGATGATACCACTGCGGTTCTTTATAACCGCACATCTCCTGGCGTGAACATCACCTCTGACCATGAAATAAACGCGCTCACCTCCATCGAGGATGTGGATGGGAACGGGATATCCGACCTTCTCATATCTGCCAACGATATTGTTTACCTTATTCTCATGAACCTTACAGCAGGGGATGTGGAACTCAAGGATGCACCCTATACCTTCTCAGGTGAAGAGGACTTCGGCCTCGTTCTGCACAGGAACTTAGTGGGCTCACCTTTCGAACACCGGCAGGACGGAAGGGTATATATTCTCCCCACGCGTCTAAACGATTCCGCTATCATCGGGGTGGATATCGAGAACCACTCCTTTGTCTACCCGGATTCCGGGATTTCCCTGAATCTCTCCCTTCTTAATAAAGGCCTCTTTGATATGGATTCCCTTGAGGTGACGATGAACATTACGGGAGAGGGCGGCTACAGCTATGAGAACTCCACTCTGATTTCCATTGATTCATGGGAGAGCGCGGAGGTGAAATTCGACTGGCATGTCCCGGATGAGGAAGGCACCAACTACACCTTAAGATTCTCCCTTTCTCCGGATGACCATGACTCCAACAATTTCTTTTCATTGGATCTCAGAGCTCATTACCACGCCCTTGACATCAGCACAGTGAAGGATTTTGATGTAGTAAGACCAGGAGGCGTTCTGGACTACCTCATCGAACTGAAAAACATGGGAACCTTCGGGTCGGACAATATGACCTTCGAGGCCGAACTCCCATTGAACTGGGACTGGTGGGTCAGGAAGGACGGGAAAAACATCACCCATCTTGTTGTGGACGATAACGAGAATATCGAACTCTTTGTCCGAGCTAATTCTTCAATCCTTGGAGAATACCCCATAGTTTTCAGTGTCATCTCAGAAAACGGGGTGACAAACGCAACCCTGGATCTCGCGGGTCATATTGTGGAAGCAGACCTGATGCCGTTTGGGGTGGGGCTTTTCAGGGGGGACGGTAAGGAGGCCAAACTCGTCGCAGGAGATAATACCACAATGGTGCTTGAGATCAAGAACGTCGGGACCCAGGATGCAGGCATTTTCGATGTCTCTCTGGATGTGGACGGTATTCCTGACCAAGTAAAATCTGCAGCAGGAGTACAAGGAAATAGCAATGTAACCGTCAGTTTTATCCGGGTTTTCACCGAAGGTATACACAATCTGACCTTTGTTGTTGATATTGATGACGCGGTGAAGGAGTACAACGAAACCAATAATATCTTTATTCTCCAGATCGAGGTCAGGCCGGAAACAGCTACCACCCCGTTTGTATTTCGAGTGAAGGTAATAGACCTGAAAGGCGAGAATGTAACGGATGCCAATGTCACAGCTAAATGCGGGGAATCGGAGGTTGAAAACAGAACAGACAGCCTAGGAAATACAAACCTGACCCTTTTGGATTCCTACAGGGAAGGCAGCACCTGGCGGGTGGAGGCAATAAAGGGAGAACTCTATGCCGCCGCAGAGGTACGGGTTTATTCCGAGGATGGCTTTGCAGACCTCATGCTCGTGGTGGGCAGATATTCCCTAACCCTAAAAAGTGATGAAAGGAATAAGGACATCATGCCGGATAGGAATCAGAGCTTTACCTTCAACATCACAAACACCGGAGACCTCAACGATACCTACCTGATTTCCATTACCGGACTGCCAAAGGATTGGGCAGTGCACTTTTCCGGTGAGGGACTGGAGGGTCAAACCCTCCATCTGGCAAGGGGGAAGCGCACAAGCCTGAACATGAACCTTTCTGCCTGGAAATACGCACCTGCCCATACCAGCTTTAGAATCAGCCTTACTGTTGGATCACTCACCTGCCCCACAACCCTAAGGGAATGTGCCGTATTCGCCTATGTGCTCCCGGTGGAGAACATCACGCTTGCCACAGAGGATCCTGTGGAGGCAGGCCTGCCAGGTGACCCGATCCCACATAGAATAACCATCCGTAACGAAGGAAACACGCAAAGGAACATAACCCTCATGGTAACCGGGGAAATGGAGTATTGGACACTGAGTAAAAAGGATTTTACCCTCTCCCCGGGCAAGGAGAAGGACTTCTGGTTTATTATTAGGATCCCTAATCTCGAAGCAGGCACCGTTCTGCGTCATGATCTCTACGGGCTCGTTGCAAGGGTGGGTCCGACCACTTCA
>DAOVMN010000027.1 GCA_030630685.1 Thermoplasmata archaeon
CTCGGTTCCCACCTCGGATATCGTGGATGCAAAAAGGGTTGCCCTGGGGGGCCATCCTATCGGGGGAGCGGTGAGCATCGTTTCTGGGGCCCTGGACAGGAGGGTGAAGTGCGTCTTTGTCATGTCTCCCCAGAACTTTGCTGGAACCCCACGGATGAATGACCATATCGATGACATCTCCCCCGTCCCTATTCAGCTTCAGGTCGGGGAAGAGGACATGCTCGTTGGGGTGACAACCGTGCAGCAGAGCTATGATGCCGCCTCTATTCCCAAGGAGATCGTAAAATACAGGTACGGCACCTACGAGGGCTTCACAGACCTTGGGAAGATCGAGAACATCGAGGTGGGAGACCTTCCCTCAGCTATTCGGGAGGTCATTAGACCCTACATCCAGGAGAACCCTCTGAGCACGAAGCAGCACGCCATGAGCATAAACTTCACTCGAGGGTTTCTGGATTACTACCTGGAAAATGAACAATCATTCAATATCAAAGAGGACTATTCCGAGGATTTCGTTATTCCAGGTGTGCCGCCTGTTGTACCGCCAACCCCGGTGACGGATGTCTGGCACGCCACCGTTGCACACGAAGGGTTGGATGACATCTTTCATGGACTCTCTGCACTGCCCGAGATCCTGGATTATTCAGAGGGGGACGAAATAAATCTCAGGGCAAGGATCACACCGCGGGGGATCTATGAAACGGGTGTGAAGGCCGTCCTCACCTTCCCCGAAGGGACAGTGGAGAACTACGACATGGCATTCAATGACGACTACGACACCTCGGCAGGGGATTTCCGGCGGACTCTCAACATCCCGATCACACACGACCTGGGGACTGTTCAGGTGATAATCAATGCCACGAACGACAAAGGGCATACCTACACCTCAGACCCCATTTATTTTACCCTCACCACCACATCCGATAAACCCGTAATCAATTCCGTGGACATCACGCCCTCTCCGATGGTGCCTGGCGAGGTGATCACATTTACGGTCTCGGCCTCGGACAAGGACGGTATCGCGTACTACTCTTTTGATTTCGGGAACGGGACCAAGACGGGCTGGATCGAATCCAACACCGCTGCCCATACCTATAAGGAAAGCGGTCATTACACCATCAGGATCAGGGTGAAGGACTCGAAGGCCCAAGAGAGCAATGATGAAGTGATTCCAGCTACCGTGTCGCATCGACCTGTTGCAAAACTGAAGGTTGATTCCTCAGTACACAAGGGCAAGGCAGTGGATTTCGATGCTTCTGGCTCCTCTGACGAAGACGGGGATGCTCTTGAGTATTTTTTCATCTTCGGGGACGGAAATGAGACAGGCTGGATCCAGGATTCAAAGGTCACGCATAAGTATTCCGCCAAAGGGGACTTTGAGGTCTCCGTGAAGGTTAGAGATATCTACGATCTGGAAAGCGAGCCTGTAAGCAAGACCATCAAGGTAAAGGAGAAGAAATCTGGATTAGAGTCCCTCACCTCATCTTCCAGCTTCCCCATCCTGGTAATTCTTGTGATAGGTGCCATTGCGGGCGGAGGGTCCTTTCTTCTGAGAGGTGGTAAAGAAGAGAAACCAGGACCAAAACCAACACCTGAAGCCAGTGCAGGTAAGGGGATGGAAAAAAAGGAAGCCGGAGCTGTTCCATCCGGTGCTAAACCTTCGACCGCCAAACCGCAAGCTGGAGTACCCACTCCCGAAGGAAAATCCAAGGAGGGGGAGATACCAGTGGCAAAACCCGCACCCGGTCAGCCCACCCCTGGTGAGAGCAAATTGCCAAAACCTGCAATGAAACCTGAAGCGAAACCCCTTCCCAAATCCGAGGTGAAACCTCCGGAAGAACCGGAATCAAAACCAAAAGAAGAGCCATCCGAACCAGAGAAAGTGGTGCCCGAGCCGCCCAAGCCATCGGAACCGCCAAAACCAAAGGAACCCGAAGTGGATGCCCCGCCGGTAAAGGAGGAGAGCTGGGATGAGGCTGTCAAGGAGGAAGGGGACATCTGGGAGGACGAGGATTTCGCCATCCCCGTGGCGCTGAAGGAGAAACTGAAGAAGGAATCCGAGGAATGAACTGTTAATAGTATGGAGAAAGAAAAGATAGAGGAGGCATGATGAAACGAAGTTTCCGAAGGCCGTTCACTCGAAGGGGGATAAGCCATGAGGAACCGTCAGGTTCCGAGTGCCGGTCAAGCCCGGAGGGGTTGGCAAGGCATGATAAAGCTCGTGGCCCTGATTTCAGGAGGCATAGATTCCCCTGTGGCCGCCTACCTGATGCTTGAGAAGGGAGCGGAGCTTGTGGCCCTTCACATGGACAACCGCCCATTTGCAGATGTTCAATCCATTCAGAAAACGTTCAGGCTTATAGATCGCTTGGAGGAGATTTCGGGCAGCAAAATAAAGCGCTATTTGGCTCCCCATGGAAAGAATCAACTTGCATTTACCCGGGAGTGCAGACACAATCTTCAGTGCGTACTCTGCAGACGGATGATGTACCGGGCGGCAGAGCTGGTTGCAAGGGAGGAGGGAGCGGATGCCATTATTACAGGGGAATCCCTTGGCCAGGTTGCCTCACAGACCCTTCCAAATCTCAGGGCCGAGAATCAAACAATAACTATTCCTGTACTCCGCCCTCTCATAGGATTGGACAAACTGGAGATCGAGGCCATTGCAAAGGCTATCGGCACGTTCGAGTTATCGATCCAGCCGGGTGGATACTGCACCATCACACCTAAACATCCTGTCACTGCCTCAACCCCTGAGCGCATTGCAATAGAGGAGGAAAAAATTGGATCGGATCGATTGAGGGAGATGGCAAAGAAGACGTTCAGGGAGGCGGAGATAACATGAGTGCGGTACTGCTCAGGCCCTGCAAGGGTTCCAGGGGGTTTCAGGGTGTTCCGGATCATAATTTGAAGTTGAAACTCTCCAGGCTCTCCAACCTTCTCAATGAAGATGGATTCAAGGAAAAGGTGTGCGTGGACCTTATCACGGTTCTGGAGAAGAACGGCCTTGAGTACACGATCTATCCCTCTGGAAAATTCCTTATCAAGCCCGGGAAGATGGACGGAGGGCTGAGCTTGGAGAGAGCGGAGAATGAGGCAAACGAGCTGTTGCAGTTTTTTGAAAAGTGCAAGTGAGTGGATTTGGATAAGGACTACTCACTCGTTCTCTCATACACCTCAAGTGCCTCGTTCAACCATCTGAGATATGAGTTTATCCCGGCCCGCAGGGCGGTCGAGTCCTTTGCAGTTATCACAAGAAAAAGCTCATTATCCCTTATCTCAAGATCAACCTCATGCCTTGCCAGCATTCCATGCTGACCGGCACTCACAACCTTCGGTTGCTCATGCCTTCCGGTGATTCCGGTTTCGGGTTTGAGGGAAAGAAGGGCGGTCTTGAGAGCTTTCGGGTCCCCGGAAACCGAAAACTCGGCCCTGTAATGAAAACGCCCGCTCATTTAAACGGCCTTTATCGTCTTCTTTATGCTGGGTCTCTTCTTGACGAATATCTTGGAGCCGCAGTTCCTGCACTGCAGTCCCATGATACCAATGTCCATCTCCAGGGTCTTCCCGCACACCGCGCACTTGTAATCTGTTGTATCCACCATCATGCTGGCCTACCCCTTAGTCCATGTGCTCTTTTTCCTGTCCGATCTTGCTCCTGCGTGCCGTGGGCACATAGGCACCCCCTGCGAATTTCAGGTTACATCGCCTGCACTCCCAGATACCGGTGCTTACCCGTCTTACGCTCATATGCAGGCATCTCGGACACTGATGCCTCTTCCTGAGATTCCCCTCGATGGAGGCGGTCTGCCTGCGTATCTTGATGCCGTATCGAGGGCCGTAACGTCCGGTTGTGCCGATCTTGGTTGAGGACATAAGGTTACCTCCGGCTCACGAAATTAGAGCACCGGATATTGGGATGGTACCGAAGGCTTTTCTTCGGCCATAAGTAGTTTGCGGATTTCCTTTCCCTTCTCGATGGAACATTCCACCATGTAGTCGATATCCTCGACAGAGAGTCTCCCAATCCTTCCTTTCTGCATGGCCCGGATGTTCCCATCCACATCCGTGGTTACAGTAAGTCGTGCACCAGCGATGTCCTCTTCCTCCTGCGTCGGGTCCAATACCATGGTGTCCCCGATCTTCACCCCAGTGATGGAGATGGGATAATACTTTATAGGGAGCTGGAAATCCTGCATTTGCGTTTCCGATCCAGCAGTAAGTTCAGCCGCAGGTACCCTGGTGTTCATTAAAGCCGAGATCACCGCAATGGTTGCCGCATCAAAGAGGTTTCCATCCATATCCACGGGATAGATGTCGATGAACACCACAAAGACCTTATCGCTTCCAGGCACTTTCAAGGCCTTCAGGTCGATGGCGCCCGACTCCCTGATACCTCTGTCCACAACCCTCGCCAGCTCAATTGCCCTGGGCCGGGGTGGACCTGACTCAAAATCAGGAGAGGCCAATGGGATGAGTTCTGCAGTGGTAATCATGACCCCCTTGTCCTTGGAATCGGGATAGGGCTCTCCCAGTGCGATCTTAATACCAGCTATCAACTCTGTTCCGCCCAGTTTAACACGCGTGGAGCCTTCAGCAGTCTCGATGATGTTGGGGGTTATGGAAATATCCCTGATCTCATCCGGTTTCCTCCCGTCTATCCTCTTACCCCTTTTGATCAGATTGTTGATATAATCACGCTTTATCTCTGCTATAACGTTTTCTTCCGACATCTTATACCCTCCTTACTCTGCGGCATATCTCCGCTTCAGTGCGTCCTTCTGCATCTCGTAGATCTGGTAACAGGCGTTTACAGCCATGTCCCTGGCTTTCCTGAATTCTGCCGGGGTGAGGTGTCCGTCCATCTGCATCAGTACGATCTCCCCGGTTGTTGGGATGATGGCCATGGGGAGGTCCGCCTGACCCGCATTATCCTCCAGCTTGCCCAGATCGAGTACGACAGTATCCTCGACCTTCCCGGCAGCACAGGCGGTAATGAGCGCCTTCATAGGGACACCGGCATCGGCCAGTGCCACGCTTGCGGCTGTCAGTCCGGCAACCCTGGTACCGGCGTCCGCCTGAAACACCTCGATGAACACATCGACCACAGTTCTCGGGAACTGCTCTGTGAATATCACGCTTTCAAGCGCCTCGCCGATGACCTTGGATATCTCGGTGGATCGTCTGTCCGGGCCTGGTCTTTTTCTATCCGGGACAGAGAACGAGGCCATACTGTATTTGCATCGTACAATGGCCTTCATTGAGTTCTGCATGTGCCTGGGGTGGAGCTCCCTTGGGCCGTAGATCGCCGCAAGGACCTTGTTGCTCCCCCATTCCAGATATGCAGAGCCATCCGCTCTGTTCAACACTCCTGCCTCGATCTTTATGGGTCTGAGCTCATCATACCTCCTTCCATCGAGTCTCAGGCCATCCTCTCTTAACAATTTAACCTCTTTATTCATATTCATTCCTCATCAAACTTGAAATTTCCTTCTCCATTATTGATCCCCAATCCTTTCGTAGGGTTCTTCCACTATGGTTTTTTCCTGCTCCTCCAGGTCTTCCTCATCCGATTTCTCGGCTTCCTCTTCACCAGATTTCTCGGTTGTTAGAGGCACTTCCTCCTGTGAGGCATCTCCTTCCGCGTCGTCTGGTGGGGCCTTTTCCTCACCTTTTGTATCTTGCTCTGGTTCATCCATGGTGGTTGCTTCCTCTTCGGGGGCTATCTCCCTTAGCTGTTTTCCCTCATTCACATCTCCGGAAAGGGACTTTATTTCCGGGGCGATCTGATTGTCTCCCTCCTTGAGAGAGGGTGGCTTTGTGAGATATTTCTCCACCGCCTCTGTGAGGCCGAACCTGTGGGACTCCCGTTCGATAAATCTGACAGCGTTAACAGCGAGCCTTATATTCTCCGGGTCCCCATCGATCCATATTCTCCCATTCTGCCCTACAAAGAGACGGCACATGGTCTTCTGTTTAATCATAGAGATCATGGATCCGCCCTTGCCTATTACCCTTGGAACCTTGGTGGGAGAGATCTCGATTATCTGTCCGCCCGTGAGTCTCCTTGAACCGTGGTCCTTCATGGTAACCTGCACCCTCTTTATCTCGTCCACGATGAAAACCTTTGCAAGGATGGTATCCCCTGTGTTCAGGAATCTTGAGGTCTCCCCGAAGTCTACCCTCCACGGCACCTCTGTCACATGAAGCGGTGCGGGATAAGGGGAATTTATATCCACCAACCAGGTGGTAGGATTCACAGACATGATGACCCCGACAACCAGGTCATTGGGTCTTGGGATGTACCTTCCGCTTAATGGGGTCACATTAACGTAATTGGCGGTTATGGATTTGAAACCCATCTGTGATGCATAGATCTTGTTTCCCTGCCAGTAGGTGTTTTTTCCTGCCTTAAGGCCGCCCTCGCTCAACAGCTCACCAGGTGTCACAAGAACTCTTGTTGATACATTCTTTTCATTTTCCATGATATCACTTCTTTCTCATTCTTCCGCTTGAACATTGAGGATAAAAGGAGCGATCTTTTACCTTCTTCTCTTGATGTCGTGCCCATCTAACAATTTTATTTAAGGTTTTCCACAATCTTCGTAATGGCATTTCCATGGGTTTTTCGATTTATGAGGCCATAGAAGTCGGGCTGCATCCCGGCAGGGATCTCGAACAGCCCCGCCCAGGACCCATCCTTCAGCCAGTCCTCCTTCAGAAGTCTACCAATCCTGTGAAGCTCGCCATACACCTGTCCTGTGTACTCGGCAGGGATCTTCACCGCGATCTTGACCTTCTCGAACCGGATAGGGATCAGGGGTTTCAGGGCATCAAGCACCTCATTGACCTGCTCCTCCACGGACTTGAAGGGATCTATGTGCACCCCGGCCTCATCCATGGCGAGCTCGATCCTTGTAGGGGGATGTGGTGTATTGGTTTGAGGATTGATGGCGTTCCTTGCGATTGTGGTGATCACCTGCTTCCTTTTTTCCTCTGCCATCTTGCGTCTCTGTTCTGTGGTAAGCTGGATATTCCCTTTCTTCACGATGATCTTTGCAATCTCTATTGGATCCCCGGTTTGAAAGATCTTTTTCAGGACCTCTAAAGATGCGCGATCACCTTTCTTGGAATCCTTGAATATCTCGTCAGTGGCCAGATCCAATGTCTCCTTATTTCCCTCCCTGAACGCCATGGCACTCTCAGGATCCACAAGGACCTCGAAGTGGTTCCCCTCTTTTTCATATCTCGCGATCACAGCATTCTCAAGGGTTACCATGGCTATAAACCTTCTTTATCCGGATTTTATGGTTATTCCTTCTACTTTTTAGTACTTTTTTTGGTTTTCGAGGCCTTCCCCGGGACGGCCATTGCCTTTTTCAGGAGCTTTTCCACCTCCTCTCCCATGATTTTTCTAAAGGGCGTCTTGGTGGTGACTATACCTATCTCTATGTTGGTGGCGTTCACCTCCCCCTCCATGGCACTCATGAGGCCTTCTGTCCCGAGCTTTATGGCTTCATGAAGCGTCATGCCTTCCTTGAACTTCTCCTCGAATATTTCCATCACACCATTCCTCCCGGACCCTATACTACCTGCATGATAGGCCATGAGAGCACCGCTGGGGTCGGTCTCGTAGAGATGGATACCTTTAGAATCCACCCCACCGATAAGAAGAGCGGTACCGAAGGGTCTTACCCCTCCATATTGGGTGTAGGTCTGTTTGTAGGCGCATATCTTCTTCACCAGGGTCTCCACATAGATGTCTTCTTCATAGGTGATCTTGTTTATCTGTGCCTCGATCCTCGCCCTGTCCACCAGGCTTCGTGCATCCGCCACGAGTCCGGAGGTTGCACAGCCGATATAGGAATCGATCTTGAAGATCTTTTCATGGGATTTTGCTTCCACCAGCCGGCTGGCAGGTCTTTTATCCACCATGAGAATCACACCATCCTTGAACTTGATTCCAATGGTGGTGGAACCCCTTTTGACCGCTTCCCTGGCATACTCTACCTGGAACAGGCGTCCGTCAGGGGAAAATACCGTTATTGCTCTGTCATAAGCCATATTTGGTTGCATATCCATTCCTCGCACATCTGATTTTTAGATTGAGATATAAAGGTATTGGTTTAAACTAGTTTCCTCATTCTTTATCCTTTGTTTTTATAACCTTCCGAGGGAGAACCAGAGGGCGTCGGTATGTCCGGGAAACTTAGCCTTTTATGCACCCCCATTAGGAGCATGGCATGCATCTCAGATACATCCGGAAGTTCGATCTCTTCCTCTATCTCCAAACCGGGTGGAAGGGTCTCCTCTCCTCCCTGAAGTCTCCTGAGTCTCTCTATCTTCGCCTCGTTGGATTCGAGCCGCGAGTAGAAATCCTCCGCAATCTGATGAGTCAACCTTTTTTTTATTTCATCCACTTCGGGCTTCATCATTATCACGCCCCTCCACTTACACATGACTAAATAAATTTTCCTTATTTCTCTTTTCCCTCAACGGCTTTCACCAGTGCGGTAAGGGAACGGTTCAGGAGAACTCCCACATCCGTACCTTCCGCATACCTAACCACTGCCCCGTTGATAGAATCTATCTCTGTCCTTCGTCCCCGTTCGATGTCCTGAAGCATGCTCGATTTGTTACCTGTGGTGTTCTTGAGTACTCCCAGCGTTTTTTCAAGCATGTCGCAGGGCGGCAGGATGATTTCATTAGCCCGGGCCGTATTCTCCACCTCCTCCACCACCCATCCGACGGTCTCAAGGAGTTCAGGAAATTCAAGCACCTCCCCGTTCCTCAAACCGGTTATGGCGGTAATCGGATTGATGGCAGCGTTCACTATGAGCTTTGCCCATACCTCCCCGCAGATGTTCCGTGTAACCCTTGTCTCGATGCCCGCACGATTGAATAGCCCTGTAAGTTTTTGTGCAATATCATCATCCTCTCTCCGAAGGGCACCTATGACTGTTTCCCCCTTACCTGCATGGATAATGTGACCCGGCTCTACAAAGGTGATGCCATGGCTCGTGACCCCGGCAAGGATTCCCTCCTCACCAAGGTGCTCCCTGATAATATCGTCATTCCCCACACCATTCTGTAATGTAAGAAAAACATCCCCTTCATGCACGAATTGATGGATGGTCTCTACTGCAAGTTCGGTGTTGTAGCCCTTGACAGTGAAAACGAACACCGTCCCCTTCTCAGGCGGGATGTCCTCGGGGATGATAGCTGCTCGTGGGTGGAAGGTTCTATCCGTGATGCCAGAGATGTGAAGTCCTTTCTCCTTGATGGCCCTGAGATGATGCTCTCTTCCGATAAGGGAGACCCTGGTGACCGTGGACAGAAGCCCTCCCACAAAGCTCCCCAGGGCCCCGGCACCGACAATAATGACGTGGGGTGGATATTCCATTGAGGAGTGAGATATGGGACTGATATTTAAGTTATGTGAAAGGAGGTTAAGGGATCGTCGAAGCGTGATGCACGAAGTGCTGAGCGCCGGTTGAATCCGAAGGATTCGATAAGGCTGTTAGAACCGAAGGTTCTGGCAGGCGTTTGGGCCGAAGGCCCGATAAGCCATGAGGAACCGTCAGGTTCCGATTGCCGGCTAAACACGAAGTGTTTGGCAAGGTGTGAGGAGGAATGAGAAACGTAGTTCCGAGTTCCGGATGAATCCGAAGGATTCGTCAAGGGTTGAGGGAAGGAGATCGATGGGACAAAGAAAAACTTTTAAACTCTCCTGGATTTCGGTCTGGTATGGGCAATAACAGGGATTCCGGGTTTCCGGAGGGCTTGAGGCGGCTTCTCTGGGAATATCGGACCGAAGAACTTGCTCCAGATTCCCCCATCGTGATCGAGAGGGTGCTGGAGTTCGGGGATATTGAGGAGGTGAGATACCTTCTCAGACATGTAAAGGCTGAGACTATCAAGGAGTTTATCGTGAGGTACGCTTATAGGCTCAGTTCAAGGAGTTTAAATTACTGGAGGCGCTATTTTGAGGTATCCGATGCCAGCACAGAAAGAATTGCTCACTGAGCTAAGGGAGCTCCTGAACCGGGAGGGTTTTTATCTTGCCGGAGGGACCGCACTTACCCTTTATTACTCTCACAGGATATCCGAGGATCTGGACTTTTTCGTGAGGGAGAAATTCGAGCCCGACATTCTGGAGTCAAAACTGAGAGGGACCCTTAAGGACATAAAGGTAATTTCAAAAGCAGAGGGCACCCTTCATGTCGTTTTTAGGGGCACAAGGTTATCGTTTTTCCATTTCCCCTATCCTCTTCTTGAGCCCTTGAGATCGATCAACGGTGTCCCTACCGCCTCGGTCAGGGATGTCGCAGTCATGAAAATGAATGCCATCTCTCGCAGGGGAACCGCAAAGGACTTCATTGACCTTTATACCATAATGATACGGGAATCGCTTTCCCTTAAGGAGCTCATTGAGATTACCAAACAGAAGTTGGGAGATATCTCCAGTGTTCATCTTCTGAAATCCCTGGTGTATTTTAAGGATGCAGAGCCCTTTTTAAAGGGATTGAGGATGACAACCCCCGTTTCCTGGGATGATGTCGTGAAGTTCTTCCAGGACCGGGTGAGAAAGATTGAGAGTGCTGATTATTAAGGCCCCTCAGAATAACAAACCGTCGGGATTGTGTCATGAGGTAGCGAAAAAGAACAAAACTACTTTTTCGCTTGCGCCCGAGCCTGCACAGCAGCATTCACGTACGCACCCACTGCGGCTATCGCTGCGGCCCTGGCCTTACCCGAGCTATTCGCTTTCTCCTCCTTCATCGCCGCCTTTACCCATTTTCTTCTGGATATCGTAATCCTGGATGAAGTGGGTTGTTGGGCGACCCTTGAGGAAGGCGGGCAGACGGAGAATCCTTAACCACCGATCTTGTGTCTCACAGGAAACAGATTCATCAGGATTTGTGTTTTATAGAAGACGAAATAATATAATCCTGTGCTTTATAGGGGACAAAGGTTTAAATATCTGTTCCATATACTGAACACATGAATCAATTCGATGCAATTGTTGAGGACTGGAAGGGCTTTTCTTTCCCGGGATTTGTGAGGCGGGATATCAAGCTTGACATCCTGAGATTAAGGGACTTCATTATCACAATCTCCGGGCCGCGAAGGGCGGGGAAAACCTATTTCATGTTTCAGTTGATCGACCGGCTTCTCACAGAACAGGGAATAAACAGAGAGAACATCTTTTATGTGAACCTGGAGGACGACAGGCTGTTCCCCTTCACAACCCGGGACCTGGACATGCTTATCGAAAGGTATCAGGAACTCTCGGAAATCGATGAAACACAGGACATCTATCTTTTCCTCGATGAAATCCAGAACATAGAAAGATGGTCATCATGGGTGAGAAGGGTGCATGACCTGAGAAAGGATATCCGAATAATCCTCACAGGCTCCTCCTCCAGACTTTCAGGGAGGGAAATCTCAACCAGTCTCAGGGGGAGAACATATAATGTTACAATTCTCCCGGTTTCTTTCTCAGAATATCTGAAATGGAAACAGATTAAACCTGTGGGATCTTTCCCTTCAAGTACCAGAAAGGTGGAATTAAAGAGGGCATTCAATCAATATCTTGGGAGCAGCGGCTATCCACAGATTCTTTTCGGAGACTATGACCGCCAGACCATCAAACAGATTCTGCAGGAATATTATGAGGTAATGCTTCTGAGGGACATTCTGGAGAGGCACAATGTAAGGAATGTCAATGTGCTGAGATTGCTCGGGAAACTGATTTTTGGCTCTATTTCAAGCGAGTTCTCCTACAGCAGGCTGCACAATTCTCTGAAATCCATGGGGATCGATGTCTCAAAGGGAACGATTATCGATTACATCGGCTATTTTGAGGAGGCCTACCTTTTCTTCCAGAATCCTGCTTATTCTTCATCCTACCGGGCTCAGATATCCTCTATCAAAAAAATCTACTGCGTGGATTCCGGGCTTGTGGATGCGGTCTCCTTCAGATCCTCGGACGACAGGGGTAAA
>DAOVMN010000515.1 GCA_030630685.1 Thermoplasmata archaeon
CCCTATGGACGGGTCATCCTTCCAGCCGACGAGCACAACACAATGATTAATATCACCTACTGGTCCTGGATAAGGAAAGTACTCTTCAGGATCGTGATGATTGTTTAGCCATTCGATAAAATTAGGTCCTGCAAACATGGAGGTGCCTATGGGCCCTGTTTCTATTATCTGGGTTTTCATTGCTTCTATATCTGAAGGAGTACCATCAACTAACATGTATTCAACATCGAGAATTGGAACAAGCAATTCCTCCCAGTTCGGACACTTCTCAGAGCATGGGATAGTATCCATGGCTTGATACGAAAAACATGATTCAGGGATGGCACCATTATGATAATTCCCCTCAGGCGTGGTCTCCATCATAAGCAAAAGAGCCGCATATATACTCCCACCACCGCAACCTCCTGCCTCTGGCAGACAAGAAAGCACATATTGTTCAGAAAGATCCGGGTCTAATTCTGCAAATCCCTCTCTAATGTTTATAATGCTTTCAAGAACACCAAGAGCAGCAAAATCCCAACAACTTCCGCATTTCCCTTGATCTCTCACTGGGGTGGTCCAATCCCCGCCGTTGTAATCTTTCCAACTGAACTCATCTGGCGGATCACCAACCTGTGGTTTCGGAGAAGCATACTTTGGATCCAAAGCGACTGGTGGAATGCTCATGACATAACACTCAGGAACATAATCATTTCCATATTTATCATCACTTATCTTCTCTTGATTACAGTCACATATGTTATCAAAACGAATTTCATCTGAAGACTGTTTACCATCGTTTTTATCGGTAGAACTTGCCCCTGGCAAAATGGCAGCTATCAGCAGCGTACAAACCACTATGCCTACAATTTTGTTTTTCATTTTACTTTACCTCCCCCAAATAATAAATTTGGTAAAGAAGATATATATCATATAGATTTAAATCTTTCTATAAGAATTTTATTGCAACATCCGTAACAAAAAGAAAATGCGTTAGAGGGTTGTTTATGCCTTAATTGGAATTAAAAAAGGAAAAGAAGAGGAAAAAGAGGAGAATAGTTCAACTTATGAGGATCAAAGGTCCCAATATGAAACCATCCTTTCCTGTCTCGATAACGGAGACCCCTTCCATCGTGGCTGTCGATGTGACATGAATCGGTCCTAAACCAAATACAGGAAAAGCTCTTACTGTATTACTGTCTCCACCTTCTAAAGTGGTGATAGTACCTGTACTTGTTTTATTAACCATGCCTAGTAATCCTCCGGTAACTGAGACACTCCA
>DAOVMN010000166.1 GCA_030630685.1 Thermoplasmata archaeon
ATTGTGCCTTCTCACTCCGTTCGAAGACACTAAAGCGGGCCTGAAGGGATCCGAACGGAGCCTTTTTACAAAAGCCTCCAGGGAAAACTGCCACCTCCGGTGGCAAGGCGCCCGTCGGTCGCAGCCTTTTTACAAAAGCGTTGACGACCTTCGGTCATCCCGCACTCGGCTTTTCAAGCCTCATGCCTCCAGGGAAAACTGCCACCTCCGGTGGCAATGCTCCCTTCGGTCGCCCCTTTTTTACAAAAAGTGACGCAAAAAGAACGGTTCCTGTCCCACACACTATTGTGCCTTCTCACTCCGTTCGAAGACACTAAAGCGGGCCTGAAGGGATTCGAACCCTTGACCAATCGGTTAAGAGCCGATCGCTCCACCTAGCTGAGCTACAGGCCCGTGAGGGTCGGCGGAGTTTCAAATAGGCATATAAGGTTTTTTACAACCGCCTGTCCACCATCCCGTTGGGCCCGGAGGGATCAATCCGAGGCATCGCGGGAGTGGGTGAGGGATCCCGCTTTCTCGACCAGACCCTCTGCCTGGCCTAACAACGTTTTTCCTCCGGAGTACAGGAGGTTGTAGCCCTGGCCCACCACGGTGTTGAAGTTTGTGAGGATCTTTAACGGGAGCTGTAGGACCTGAAGGAACTTGTTGATCTGCAAGACGATCAGGGTCAGGCTCGCCAGTATCTCGCCCAGACTGGCTAAGGTCTGGTTCATAGCTCCCACATTCTCGTTCATAGCTCCCACATTGTCCTTGAGGCCGCTGGTCTGTCTCTCCATGCTGGAAAGCACCGAGTTGAGGTAGGTGAGCTGGGACTCAAGCTTCTTCAGGCTCTCGTTAAGCACGTTCACTTCGCGACCGAGATCTTTAATACCGGGAATTACATCGATCATACAGGCACCGCATGGGGATTTATGGAACACTATATAAAACTAACCCTTGGTTCCTGGGAGAGGGCATTCCTAACCAAGAGTATCGCAAGGATACCTGTTAGTATCCCGGCTAATGCAAAACCTCCCAGTATTCCCCTGAATCCAAGCAGATAGTTTCCTGCAAAGGCCAATGGAACCAGAAGGACAAGGAATCGGCATATATTCAGTATCGCGGCGGGCAGAGGCCGTCCGGAGCCATTGAAATAACCAGCAGAGAGGTTGATCACCCCCTGAAAAGCATAGGAGACAGGTACTATGACAAAGTACAATCTGAGCCTTTCGAGGATGGTATCGTTCCTTGTGAAAATGACCCCTATTTGATCTGATAGCAACATCAAGACGAGCGCAGCACCGAATCCCCAGATGAAGGAGAAACGGATGCTCATCCTCACTGCCCGTCGTATCCTCTCGATCTTTCCGGCACCCGTGTTCTGTCCAACGAACGGGATCAGGGAGGCTGAAAGACCAAATATCGGAAGGGTTGCAAGGATATCCACGCGTGAGCCCACCCCAAAGGCAGCTACCGCCTCTTTTCCGTGCAGGGAGGAGAGATAGGTGAGAACCCCCAAGGAAACCGGAGCCAGCAGTTTGGTTATTGCCGCAGGGCCCCCCACATGGAGCACGGAGCACCAGGACGCCCTGAGGGATTCCATGGACGGGATTCGCAGGTCTATCAGATGCTCACGATGGTAAAGGACGTAAAGGGTAACCACCATGGTGGTCCCGCGGGAGATAACGGTAGCAATGGCCGCACCCCTGAGCTCAAGTGCCGGGAAAGGGCCGATCCCGAAGATGATAAGGGGATCAAGCACTATGTTCAGGAGGGCGGCGGTAAGCATGATGTACATGGGGGTCTTTGCATCACCTGTTGCACGGATGACATTGTTCCCTGTCATAGGAACCATAACAAAAATAATCCCGATGTACCATATCTCCATGTAGTCCCGGATCAGCGGACGTATCTCTGACTTTGCCCCCATGATACCGAATACCTGGTCAATAGTGAGGATCCCGATAACTGAAATTGCAATGGAGATCATCAATGAGAGAAGGAGCGTGTGGGTTGTCACTCTTTTCCCTGCTTCAATATTTCCGGCACCGATATCCCTGGCAACCACCGAGGATACCCCCACCCCAAGGCCCTGGCCGATGGCAGCAAAGAGCATGGCTATTGGAAATGTGAAAGAGATGGCGGCTAATTCGTCTCCACCTAACATCCCAACGTAGATCATATCTGTGGTATTGAAGATCATTATGGCGATGAAACCCGTCATCATTGGCAGGGAAAGTCTAATGAGCACCTTCTTGATGTCCCATTCCACGAGATTTACCTTTCCTTGCCTTCTGATGCGAGTCATTTCCGGGCCCCGGCAATGGTTTTTCCCACATCGAAGGATTCCTTGGAATCATAAAACTCCCGGTTGATCAACATCTTCATGAGATCCCTCCTATCCCCTGTAAGCTGCATTACTCATCTTTTTTGGGTTCCCCGTCATCCAACAACTCCAGGACGTCTTCCTCATCCATATCAAGCCGCTTCTTGATCATTTTCCATTCTTCCCTCATCTTCTCCCATTCATCCTTTCTTGTCTCCTCTTTCTCGAAGAGCTCCGGATGCACAGCCATGTCCCTGTACACGACCCCGAGGTTGAGGAAGATTATTCCAAGCACAAGAAAGGCAAGCATGCAGGGTGTGTCCGTATCATCCGGGAATCTCTTGGAGGAGAACACACCCTCGAGGCCGAGGAGATAGATGGAAAGGCTCAGGATGAAAAGCGCTACAGCAATGGAGAGCATGGCCCATCCCGTTACAAGGGATATCACATCTGGTTTCTTCTCTTTCTCAGGCAGACTCAACCCTCCCGTACTGGTTGATGAGCAACAAGGAATGGAGTCGGATGCCCATATTTCTGGTCTCCATGGAGGTTACCTCGAGGAACGGGGAAACAAGAATCGAATTGTGCAGGGCAAGGATATCGGCCAGCCCCTTCGCCCCAATAATCTCGTCCTTAAACCGGATGGCGATGTAGGGCTCCCCGAAGCACCCGGGATTCCCTGCATTGCACTCATCTATCCCTTTCATAAGGAGGTCCATTTTAGTGGAGTTCAGGAGGTCGATGAGCTCCACCTGTTCCCTGAAACGTTCAATGGCCGGATTGTCGATATTCTCTATGTATGGAACCGCCCCAGGTGCCTTGATTATCTTTCGGGCCTCGTCTATCCCGTTCCTGTGGAGTGCGATCAGTGACCCGCCCGCCCTGTGTCCGCGGATCTCCTCCCCGAAGATGATCAGGAAACGGATATGGGGATTGGAGATAACATTCGCAACCACCTTCTCGATCCCCAGGTTCTCGGTTCTCATCTTCCCGTGGATGGCTACCCTGTCCAGCGGAAGTCTCAGCTCCTTAGCAAGTGTTACCACGGCAATCGGGGCATCGGGATTTCCGGTGACGAACTCTCCGCCCCAGGGGTAGTATTGGGCCTCCATGGGCAGGCTGCAGATGTGACAATTGAAAAATATTTCTGTGGTCGCCTGTGCAGTAATGCAGTAAGGAAGAAGAATAGGAGGAAGAATAATCAAAAGGACATGCAAGAAAAATCGGAAACGTCAATGCCTCCAGTTGAGGTCAGTAGTTCCGAAAAGAATATTTACTTAATTATCATTTCATCATTGATTGACATGACCTATCTCAAAAAAAACCCATCGGAGGTAAAAGATGACATTATCCATAAGAGCGAGCTTAATATCTCCGGAGATGTGGTCAGGCTCATAGAGCAGCATCCCGTAGAAGCGGACCTGCTGAAGGAGAAAATCGAGGAGTTAACGGATTTGCTCCATTCTGTGACTGCGATGCAGGAAGAGGAACGGTTCCTGAAGGATTTAGGTGAAGCGTGTGGTGCGGTGGAAAGGCTCCTGGGGGGTGCGGTGAGGATTGCCAGCGAGGCGGAGGAGATAATGGAGGAGTTGAAATGAAAATCGATGAAAGATCCAATGTGAAAAAATTGAAAGTGTATCTGGATACGTCCGTCATAAATTTCCTCTTCGCAGACGATGCACCGGAAAGGAGGGACATAACCATCCGGTTCTTCGAGGATTTTGTAGCACGGGGAGAGATCGAGGCATATATTTCGGATGTGGTGCTTATCGAGATCAACAGAACACCGGATGAAGAGCGGAAGAGAAAACTACTATCGGTAAGAGGCAAATATGGATTGAGGATGCTAAGGTTCAATATGGACGAAATGGAGCCACTTGTGGGTGAATATATCGGGCGAAAAATCATCCCCAAGAATAAAGTTGATGATGCCCGGCACATAGCCATCGCCACGGTGGAGGAGATGGACGTCCTTACGAGCTGGAATTTCAAACACCTGGCCAATATAAAGGTCGAGAGAAAGGTAATGATAGTGAACAACGAGATGGGTTATTACTACCCACTCAGGTTTACCACACCTATGGAGGTGATGGGATGAGTCTTAAGGTTTCAAAAGCCATGAAAGAAGTATGGGAATGGAAAGAGGCTGTATACCAGGAAACAAAGGATATGAGTACGAGAGAGGGGCTCGAGTATATACAGAAGGAGGTTGACAAGATGCTGGAAGAGGAAGGGTTGGAGAAGGTTTGGCTCAGTGAAAGGGTCTATACATTGCGGAAGAAGGATGCACGGCCCGGCGTTGTGATGGAAGAGAAAGAGGATTATTCAGTTGAGAAGGAGAGCGAAAAGGATGAGTGAAGTGACGCTTGCGGAGAGGTGGCGCGTTATCGGGGCTATGCCCCAAACCGCTACAGGAACTTATAGTTCCAATAGCGGGCGCAGCTGCTGCGGTGGAAAGGCTCCTGGGCGATGCTGTGAGAATTGCCAGTGAGGCGGAGGGAATTATGGAGGAGTTGGGATGATGACGGGAAAATGGTGTGGATTAACAGATAAAAAACCAAAGAACTTTGAAGGAGAACCTAATAACGAGAGGTGATAAAATGGTTATGCGATCATTTAAAATGGAAAACCTATCCAAAAAGGTTGGAGAGAGAAAAGCAAAGGAGTTCAAAAAGGAAATCCTTAAACGATTCGGTGGAAGGATAGAGGTTAGGATTGAGGGTGATGAGATCGTGATTGAAGGTGAAGGTTTGAATGACTACCGAATTTTTGATACTCTAACCTTTATTATCACGGAGGGAAAGCATGGGAAGAATCTATAAAGCCCTGGTTTTAAAGAATAATGGAAAGCAGGCGGAAGTCGTGGCTTTTGTGGACACGGGTTCGGACAGGACGATAATAAGTCAAAGAATTGCAGATTGGCTTGGTGTCGAATCTTTCGAATCCGCCGATATTTTTGTGGCTGATGGTGGGAGGATCAGCACAGGAATTGGGGAGGTGGTTGTGGAATCACACCTTGATAAAATCAAGTGCAGGATCCCTGTAAATATTACAGATATCCCGTTTGATGCTGATTTTGAAGAGAATATTGATATGATCATCGGGGTTGACTTTTTGCAGGAGAACGGGGTTAAACTGGATTTTGGGAAAGGGGAAATGGAGAGTGATTGAGATGGCATGAAAAAATTTGGATTAACAGATAAAAAGCCAAAGAACTTTAAAGGAGAACCTAATAACGAGAGGTGATAAAATGGTAATGAGAACAATTGAAATGAAAGAAATCTGCATAGATGTTCCCTCTGCTCTTCTTGACGAGCGAGTAAAAAGATTAAGAGGGCTCTTTGGAGAGAGATTTAAGATAGAGATAAAAAAGGAAGGAGTCTCTGTCTCGGGAGATCTTCACAATCATAA
>DAOVMN010000188.1 GCA_030630685.1 Thermoplasmata archaeon
CTGGGAGGTGTAGGTGCCCGCGATCTCGTAGTCGGTGAGTCGGAGATGGTAGGTATCCAATTGAATAGAGCCGGTATAGCCCCCGAAGAGGACTGTAGTTTCTCGGTCCGAGTCGTAGGCCATGGCATGGTAACGGCGGGCGGAGGGTTTGGAGGAGGGTGACTTCTGGGCCCAGATATTTGTTCCGGCGTCGTAGGTCCAGGTCTCGTCGTCATAACTGCTGGGAGCATAGCCACCGAAGAGCACCGTCACACCGTTAGCAGAATCGTGAGTCATGGCATGGTACCGCCGGGCGGAGGGTTTGGAGGGGGGGGACTTCTGGGTCCAGATGTCGGTCCCAAAATCGTAGGTCCAGGTGTCATTTTTGTATGTCGGCGAACCACCTTGCCCTCCGAAGAGCACAGTCACCCCATTAGCAGGATCGTAGGCCATGGCATGACTTCCGCGGACGGAGGGCTTTGTGGATGGTGACTTCTGGGTCCATTTGTCAGCACCGGCATCGTAGGCCCATGTCTCGTCATCGTAAGTGCCGTCATGCCCGCCAAAGAGCACCGTCACACCGTTGGCGGAATCATAAGCCATACCATGTCTATCGCGGGCCGAGGGCTTTGAAGAGGGAGACTTTTGGGTCCATTTGTCGGATCCGGCATCGTAGGTCCAGGTTTTGTCATCGTAACCCCCGCCGCTGATATATCCACCGAAGAGCACCGCCACACCGTTGGACGAGTCGTAAACCATGGCATGTAGGTAGCGGGCGGAGGGCTTTGAAGAGGGAAACTGCCGCTGCCACACTCTGGTTGACGGATCATAAGTCCAGGTCTCGTCATTGTAGTTGCTGCCGTCCAGGGTAGAATCATCGTCTTTGCCCCCGAAGAGCACCACTTTCTTTGCGATGGAATCATAGGCCATGACATGGTCACGGCGATCCGACGGCCCGTCCCGGGTCTCGCCCCTTGGCGTCCATTCGTTGCTGGATAAATCGTACTCCCAGTTTGGAAGGAGCAGTCTCGCGTAGCCGAGGTCTAAACCAGAATCGTAGTAGGTGACATGGAGCCGTCCCTGGGCGTCGATGGCGCAGGCAGTGGCGGGGAAACCGCTGGCTGCTGCGCTGGCGTCTATTGTGGCTGTTCGCCAGATGCCGCTGCGGTCCAACCAGGTGTACCTCACATAGTAGTAGGGATCTGAATCTTGATAGGAGGTAATGTGGGGTCTGCCGTTGCGGTCCAGGGCAAGGGAGGTGTAGTAGCCGTATTTGGCGGTGTTTTTAGCGGTCTCGGCCCCCCAGAAAGAGCCGTATTTATACGCAAAGCGTAATTTGAAGTTACTATCCGCGTAACTGATGTACGGCGTCCCCGCCGGGTCCACGGCGATGGAACAGTGAGGGTTGAGTCCATTAATGCTGCCGTCCGCTGGCTCAATCGAACCCCAGTTTGTGCCGCCATCGCTGGAGGTGATGTAGTTCAGGTCGCCGGCAGAGCCGTCTCCGTAGGCGATATGTGGGTTGCCGTCCCTGTCCACCGCAATGGAAGGCTGGTAGCCTGTACTGCCAGCGGTGTCCAGTGCCTGCGGTGTGTCCCAATCACCAGTGGTACCATTAGTATAGTAGAGGTCTTGACCCGAATAATAGTAGTAAGCGGCGTGCAGGTTGCCGAAACGATCGATGGCAAGGTCCATGTAGATACCTCCGTGAATGCTGTCCACGGTCTCGGTGTGCCAGCCGCTGGAATCCTTGTAACCGTGCATTATGTACCCGTTTGAATCGCGGTAGAGGATATGCGGGTAGCCCTGCAGGTCCAGCACGATGGCGGTTTCATGAGCACCTGTGTACGCGGTGCTGTCCACGGTGTACTTACTCCACGCCGAGCCCGTCCATTCAGCGTACTCCACATCGTTATCAGCGTCATCGAAATATGAGATGTGCGCATGCCCGTCATCGTCCAAGACGATGTCGCTGCCCTCGCCGATGTCGGAGGTGGCGGAATCCACGATTTCACGATAGAAGTTGGCATACTGGTTGTCTTGATTGGCATGACCTCCTAACAGCAGCACCCGCCCCCGTGAGTCATCGTAGGCCATGGCGTGATAGAACCGTTTGGTGGGTTTCAAAGATGGAGATTTCTGGGTCCAGGTATTACTGCTCAATGAGTAACTCCAGGTCTCGTCGTCTCTCCCGCCGCTGTCGTATCCACCAAAGAGCAGCGTCACTCCATTAGCGGAGTCGTAAGCCATGGCGTGGTAGTAGCGGCCAGAGGGTTTTGAAGAGGGTGACATCTGTGTCCAGGCA
Source organism: Thermoplasmata archaeon (assembly GCA_030630685.1). Taxonomy (GTDB): domain Archaea; phylum Thermoplasmatota; class DAOVMN01; order DAOVMN01; family DAOVMN01; genus DAOVMN01. The sequence goes on from DAOVMN010000188.1 coordinate 2,285, forward strand.
TCGCTGCTCACGGAATAGGTCCAGGTCTCGTCGTCGTAGCCCAAGTCATACCCGCCAAAGAGCACCGACACCCCGTTTACCGAGTCGTATGCCATGGCATGGTATTCGCGGGCGGAGGGCTTTGAAGAGGGTGACTTTTCAGTCCATGTATTGGTCCCAACATCGTAGGTCCAGGTGTCCTGGAACCTTGTGCTGCCATCCCAGCCGCCGAAGAGCACTACCCTGCTGCTGGCGGAATCGTAGGTCATGGCATGCTTGCTCCGGGCGGAGGGGTGGCTCGCCGGATAGACCTGCTGCCAGGAATCCGTGCTCGGGTCGTAGAGCCAGGTGTCCTGGTAATAAATAGCACTTCCGCTGTAATAGTAGCCGCCGAAGAGCACCCCCCTGTCGCTGGCGGAGTCATAAGCCATGGCGGCATCGCGTCGCGCCGGCGGACTAACGGCAGATGTGGACTCAGTATAGATATCTGTTGCTGGGTCATAACTCCAGGTGTCGCTCTTGTAAGAGGAAGCAACACCCCCGAAGAGCACCACCTGGTTTCGTTTGCTGTCCCAGCAGACTGCCGCACCGTACAGCCCCTCCTTGGGTCCGTCGTCCGTGCGCACGAACTCGCCGCCGCTGCCCGCGGTATCGAGTTCGAGGTAGGCGTCCTCGTCTGTTCCGCCGACGACCACATCGTCCATTGCGCCGCCGCTGAACTCGTGGTCGCTGGTCTGTGTCCATGTTTCCCCCTGTGCATCGGGGGTGTTCAAGCTCAAACCCATTCCAAAGAATAGGCAGATAATAAATGTCGCATAGATTCTTTTCTTCATTGATCCTCACCTCTTTCCTCCGGTTTTTTCTCTATCTCCTTCAAACACCTCTCCAGACTGGTTCTTTTGAAGGAATGAGAGGTATCTATCGAGTATTCATCAAAATATTTTTTCGGGTCAGAAGTTGCAAGCACTCCTCTTAGAATGGCCTCTTTGATAACATCCATCGCACCCCACACCTCAATGTCCTCAAATCTTTCAAAAAGAGATGCGCTGTATGTTGCTTTATTCTCCGAAAGGAGATATTTTGACCCGCTCACCAGAGCCAGTACCAATGCTGTGGCTTCCGGAGCATCGATATTTGGCTCAATATTCCTTGCATTATAGCCTGACATCAGATCGATCACATCCGGATGTTCAGAGGATATATCAAAGAGCGCCAGATATTCATCAGCAATCATGTCCCCGACAAAAGATATGGTTGATTCCGATTTTAGCTCACCAAGTACAGACTCGGTAATATAGAGCTTTCTGAAGACCTTTTTCAGTATCTCTTTTCGCCTGTATCTCGACCAATCGATGATAAAACAAGCATCAATAACACCAATCAATCAGGTCACCACCGGTATTTTAGCCTCTATCCGAAGGTCGTTCATCTCATCCAGCGTTAATTGTGCAAATCTGCTTGCCCTGTAGATGTCTCCGGTTTTTACCAAAATCTCTAAGGCTTTTCTTATTCGCAAAGGTTGTTTCTCGATGAATTTCCAGTCTGCGCTTTTTATCCGAATTTCTCTATCCTCTTTCAGATCCTTTTGGAGTTCTTCTAATGAGTTGTATTTCATTTTATCACCTCTATTCTATTTCCACCCCCTTTTCGATGTCCGAGGTGGTTGTCGCCGCCCACAGCTCCCTGCTGCCGGGAGGCAGGGGCGTAAGTCCGAGCATGGCAATCACACCCGGACCGATCTGTGTGTTAATTTTATTTGCTCGCATGATATCGCCTCTTACTTTAGGGTAGAACACATTAATAAAGATTCTCTCACCTCTTCATGTTTCCCCCGTATATCACCACCGCTACAAGCACCGCAAACAGTCCGATCAATGCGGCCACTACGCCGGACAGTACAAGATCGGCCGAGGCCTCATTACTGCTCCCCGGCTCGCCCCCGCCGGTCTGTGCGCCGCTGGTATCCTCTGGCCCGATCATGAAAACTCCGGAAGTGACCTCGGAATCCTCCCCTTGGACCTTCAGGATAATATTGTCTGATTCCAGGTCCTCCGGTATCTCCCAGTTGTAGAGTTCCAGATTAGGGATGTTCTCCACGATCGGATTCCAGCTCTGTCCGAAATCCGTGGAGTAGTGGAGAGAGACGGTATCCTCGTTCTTCAGCAACCATTCCACCCTGGTCTGTTTTCCGGAGATAAGCTGGTCACCGGAATTCGGAGAGATCACCCTGTCCATGGTTTCCGGGTTTTCAGGCGGAGGGTCTATTGAGAATGTGGCATCGCTCGTGTCTACAACGGTCGTACCGTCCAGGGAAGTTACCACGACCTTCACAAGTGCCCTTTCAACATCTTCGTTGCTCGGGAGTGTCCAGAGGTAGGTGCCGTCGTTCTCCGTCCCTGTGGTGATGTCCGTCCAGGTGCTGCCGCTGTCCAGACTGTAAAAAAGTGCCACGGGACTGCCCGATTGAAGGTCTCCTGTGGCTGTCCAGGTAATCGCGTAGGATTGCTCGTGCATGAGGTTCTCGCCGCCGTTGGGCCAGGTCAGTTCCACGGTGGGAAACGCCATCTCCCTCCATGTCAGGGTCACATCGTGAAGTTTTGGTGTGTCCCCGGAGGGCGCGGCACGCAGGAAGGCTTTGTAGCGCACAATCTTCCCATAATGTCCCCAGTAGAGAACATTGCCTGTGACATCGTTGTAGAACGTGGCGGATGTGTCGTCCGGTCCCACGAAATCCCAACTCTTTCCATCATTCGAGACTGCAACCTGGAATTCCACATCCGCACCGTTCGGGACATCGGCGTTCCAGTGGATGGTGCCCCATTTTACGCCTCTGTCCGCGTGAGCAGCGTAAGGCTGGGAGGTGTAGGTGCCCGCGATCTCGTAGTCGGTGAGTCGGAGATGGTAGGTATCCAATTGAATAGAGCCGGTATAGCCCCCGAAGAGGACTGTAGTTTCTCGGTCCGAGTCGTAGGCCATGGCATGGTAACGGCGGGC
>DAOVMN010000346.1 GCA_030630685.1 Thermoplasmata archaeon
AATCCGCCAAATCCGTGTCATCCGCGTGCAGAATTCAAGCAGCAAAGGACGATACGAGATTGCTCTGCTGGAGAATACCAATAAATCTGGAATGCACCCCTTATTCCTTCGTTTGACTTTCCAGATATCCCTTTTCTGTTAACGCCTCTTCAACAAGCATTCTTGTCGCTTTTGATATAGTTGTTTCTTTGTTGGCAGCAAACTTATGTAGTGCCCCTTGAATCTCTGCTCTGCATCTAAACGGTATCGTTACCATTAATACTCTCGGTTCTTTTGCAACAGATTTAACCTCTTTCTTAATTTCATCGATGGGACGGGAAGGGTCTTCTGTCCATTTTTCCATAAACAGGTCTCTTTCAGAAATACCATTCACTTTCTTGGCCGGAAGATTTAGATATTCAGAAGCGAAATCCCTCATCATTTCGCTCCGTTCCGGTTTCGGTAGGGTCAATATTTCATGTTTTAGAGCAGGATTCTGGTCCACGGTTTTCTTGATTTTTTTTGCAACGGCTGGAGGTAGGATTAAACCTGTATCCATTTTCCTTTTTGTCTTAATAACAACATCATCAGGAAAATATGCCTGAAACTCGCCAAGTTCCAGAATCTCGTTAATTTTGTTTATGGGCATGTGAAGTTCTGAAGCAAGGGTTTTTTTGTTCTTTCTCTCGCTCCCCTCCATCATATCCAACGCTCTTTTAATAGCCATTGCCTTTTCTTGTTCAGTCATGTTTCCTCGAATCTCGTTTTCCTCAAAAGAGGTTATTATTGCTTCTCTATTACCAAGTGTTTTCTTAATGAAACACGGTATTCTTTTAAAACCTAATTCTCTACAGGATTCATACCTTCTTCTTCCTGCAACCACCTCATAGGTCTCTTCCTGCTCGTCTGTAGGTCTCACAACAATAGGTTGCAGTAAACCATGTATTTTGATTGATTCCTTCAAGTCCGTAATATCGCCTACATCCTGTCTGACATTAAAATCACTCAGGATTAAGTTGCCGATTGGTATCGGTTTGGTTTTGTATGTTTCATCGGGCATGAGTAAACACCAAGCATACCAACACACATTAACTATAAAGATATTTCGTATACGGTATACAAAACTGATTTTGATTGTCGAATATAGATCATAGGTTTACTCCTATCGCAATTATCGCCCCAGGGTTTCTATGAGCCTCCTCACAAAACCGGACGTGAGGTTGTTTCTTCATCAGGAATAATCGTTCTGCATCCGGTCATTATATCATTCCTCCTTTGCTGTTACAGGAATGGCCACTCGTGGTCCCCCTCGAACAATTCCTCGCGTATCTCTTCCTTTGCCTCCTCCGGGTAACGGTCATTGTGGCGGATTTTGTTGTATCTGTGCATCTTCTCCTGAAGTTCGGGCTTCAGATCGAGCATCTCCTCTTTCAGTTCCTTGAACCCGGATGCCACCTTCTTCTCCTCGAGGTAACTATAAAACTCCAGTAATGCGGTATAAACATCATTGAATATCTCATCATCGATATCCCCTGTCTTGAAGATGAACTTGTGCATGATCCTCTTGAAACAACTTTCCACATACTCCACCTCGTGAAAGAAGAAGTAATCGTTTGGCACCAGCTTGTAGATAAAATCCATTATGTGTCCCAGGGAAAACAGGATGTCATATCTCCGGGATGGTGTATAATCCGTATTCCATACAAGGTGGTACTGGAATGCCTCCATTCTATCGTGGTTGTACTGTCTGGCCTGGACGTTGTATTTCTCGAAGTCCTCATCCTCTTCCAATTTTTCAAGAGCATCCCAATCCACAGGGCGCAGCAGATAATCCTCCCAGCTCTTCATGTCCTTGCTCCTGATCATCTGGTTGCATAGCTTATAATTTCCCTGTGCCGTTTCATCCTTCCCATCCAGCTCAAGCGATTTCTCAAGATAGGGCTTTGCTTCCTCCGGGTTGCCGCGCCACATCTCCACCCAGCCCATATTACAATAGAACTTGTTGTTAGAATCATCCAGTTCAATTGCTCTCTTCTCACACTCGAAGGCTTTATCCAGTTCTCCCAGACAGGCATAGCAGTAACTCTTGTAATCGTGCACCTTTGCCCTATCCTCTTCATTCTTATCGTTCTCAGCGGCCTTCAGGAATTGATCGTAGTATTTCAGTGCCATTTGGAATCTGAGGCGTTCTTCCAGAGAATCGCAGACATTTTCGTATATCTCCATTTGATCTTCTCCTGGAAAATACTCCTTCACCACCTCGAAACCCCTGTCCAGGTGATCCCTGCCTGTCCCGTCATCTCCCTCCATAATATGCCTCTTACCCAGCTCAAACAATATAGGGTAATATTCAGGGCATCCATCGAGTATCTCCTTCAATCTGTCTATTCTTTCCTGTCCTGTTAAAGGAGCTCTGAATAACGGCATCATGTCCTCTGCAAGAATCATGTTGTATTCAAAGTCAGCGGCATTCCATTCGTCTGTCTCATCGATGCCCCTGCTCTTTTTCCCACTCCCGGTTTCCTTCTGTCCTTTTTTTTCTTCGGTTCCTTTTTGATCGATGTTCTCTTCGGTTCCCATCTTGTCCATGTTTCCATCGGTTCCTTTCTGGTCTTTGCTCCAGTCTGTTGATTTCCGGCCTTTGTGACCGTCGGCACCTTTTCGGCCCTTTTTCCCTCTGGTTTTATTTCGCCTTCTGGTTCTTTGGTTTCCTTTTGATGTGGGTCTTTTGCTCATGTATCTCACCGCTCATGCTTATTGATCGGCATCGGATGTCCAAATCGGCAGGGATTGACGCCCATCTCTCCGAATAAATTCCATCCGCTTTAAATTGTTTGTGATTGGGTGCATTCCCATTTTATGGGTAATTGAGAATCTCATTAACAACCGGGACTTTGTGACAAGAACGGAATTCTAAGTGCCTTGACGGTCTGGATTGTAGAACGCGGATGACGCGGATCATACGGATAAACACGGATCAATGAAAAATCCGCGGGGATCCGCCTTACTGGCCTCTCCGAGGTCATCTGGAGTAAGAACAAGTTATTACACCTTGACGGTCTGGATTGTAGAACGCGGATGACGAGTGACAACTTGTTGTC
>DAOVMN010000102.1 GCA_030630685.1 Thermoplasmata archaeon
ATCAGTGGGTGTTCCTCACGCTCCTTCACCTTTACCTCAACCGGATCTCGAAGCACAACCGATACTTTTCTCTTTTCCGCGAACGAGCTGAAATTAAGGAACATGGAACCAGAGAAGTATGACCTTACCATCTCTTATGAGAACGTGACCGGGTATTCTACGGATTTCCAGGCCGTGAAAATAAAGACCTCTGATGAGGATCAGGGCTTCAAGGTCGAGGATTGGAAAAAGCTGAGGGATGAAGAGGAAAAACCTGTGGTGATCTCCCAGGGGGACAAGGAGGTCAGGGCCTCCACGAGGATCACAGGTGATGAGCTGGAGGAATTGCTCGCACCTCGAGAGGAAGAGGAAGAAATCTCGATCCTTGTTGTCATCGCCTCAGTGGTTATCATTGTAATCCTGGTGGGGATTGTTGCATATTACACGCTCAGGGAACAGGAGAAGCAGAGGAAGGGTAAAGAACCAGTGATAACAGAGGAAAAGAAGGAAGAGGTCTCCCAATGGCTGGAAGAGCTGGAACATGAAGAAATGAGAGAGGAACAGGAGCGACCCGAAGATATCCAGGTGCCCAAGACATTACCCAGCTTGGTGATCGAGATACCCCAGGTGGGCGAAGGTAAGGAGATTCCTTTTGAAGAGGAAGGATGGCCCGGAAAACCCAGAGAGGGGATATTTCCCAAGGTCATAAAATGTCCATCGTGCACTAAAACAGTGAAAGTCTCGGTTTATGGGACCTACAGGTGCAAGAATTGCCATGCCTTCTTCTATGTGAACGAGGATGGATTCATCAGGAAATTGGGTTGAGGTTGTTGTTAGAGGCTTCTTTTCGTGGTGAAAAGGACTGGTCTTATCTCCTGCTATTGGGAGAACCATGAATTGCCATTATTCGTCTCTGACTTCATGCACCCTCTTTGCTATATCGTTTCTCCTGCCGTGATTATGGATTGCAATCCTATCCCACCGATATTTATCATCCTTTTTTACCCGGCGAAGCCATTCCTTGAGTGCTTTGTCTCCTTTGCTTTTGCTGCAGAACCGACAAGTCGGTACGGTTCTGGCGCCTCCTTTGGATGTTGCTCTTACATGTTCGTCTTCTACATTTCTGCTGCTTCCGCAGTATATGCATATACGTTTTACCATTGTTTCGCCTCCTGCCTCCCTCGGCTTAAGTCGCCCCCCACTCAGAGACGGCGATTAAGGCCAAAGAGGGCGTGATGGTATTATTCAAGCCCTTTATCCTCAAACCGGCATATAAGGTTTTGCTTGCATTGAAATAGCGAACCCTGCACACACCTTGCCGAGGGCCGGGTCCTCCCCCAAAACCACAGGGGTGGGGATCCGAAGGAGCCTTTTTGATAAAAGCGTTGACAATCAGAGATTATCCCGCACTCGGAACTTCGTTCCTCATGCCTCCGCCAAAACCACGGGTTCTCAACCCAACTCCCCGTTGTGCTATCTCGCTCCGCTCGATAGCACTAAGATGGGCCCGAAGGTATCCGAAGTTCCTTTTTTACAAAAACGAACCCAAAAAGAACGGTTCCTGTCCCTCCCGTTGTGCCATCTCGCTCACTCCGTTCACTCGATGGCACGAAATGGGCCCGAAGGTATCCGAAGGAGCCTTTTTACAAAAGTCTCCGCCAAAACTACGGGTTCCTGTCCCTCCCATTGTGCCATCTCGCCTTCGGCTCAATGGCACTAAGATGGGCCCGAAGGGATTCGAACCCTTGACCGCCCGGTTATGAGCCGGGCGCTCTACCAGGCTAAGCTACGGGCCCTTGAGCTAAATGATCAGCGCCAGCGATCGGATTCGAACCGATGACCGCCCGGTTAACAGCCGGGTGCTCAACCAACTGAGCTACGCTGGCACATCTGACAACGCACCTTCCATGTTTCATAAATAGTTTTTTATGATGGATTCAGTTGCCTTTCCCTATCCCATTGTACACAAACCCGTGAGCCTCCACATCCTTCTTGGAGTAGATATTCCTTCCGTCGATAAGGACGGGAGTGCGCATGATCCCCTTGAGTCTGCTGAAATCGAGGTCAAGGTATTCCCTGTGTTTGGTAATAATCAAGGCGGCATCGGCTCCTTGAAGCACTGAATCAAGGTCCTTTACCACAGGATGCACCTCGTATTCCCTGGGGCGAACATTGGGATCGTGGGCCGCTGGAATGGCACCTTTGAGTTTTAATGCATCGATCACCGGGGTTGCGGGGGTGTTGCGGACGTCATCGCTGTCCTCCAGATAGGCCACACCCAATACAGCGATCTTCGCGCCTTTGATGCCCTTCCCGAGTCCCTTTAGTGCCTCTTCCGTGAGTTCGACCATGTGATAGGGCATGAAATCGTTGATATTCCGTGCAAGGGTGATCATTTCTGGCTCCACCTGGCGATGCCCATAGGTCTTGAGCCCGTGCCTGAGGAGCCAGGTGTCCTTGGGTAGGCAGTGGCCCCCCACACCTGCGCCCGGTATGTGCATGTTGCGGTCATGGCGCTCGTTGATGTAGTCCCGTATCTCATAGACATTAACGCCCATGCTCTCGCAGATCAGGGCGATCTCGTTGGCAAAGGCGATGTTCACGTCCCTGAAGGCGTTCTCCACTGTCTTGGAAACCTCTGCAGTGAGAACATCGGTGGCATGAATCTCCTTCCTCACGATTTTTCGATAAAGCTCAACCGCTCTCTCGGTACTCTCCTTGTCGATTCCGCCCACCACCCTGGGCATGTCCACGATGTATTCGATGAGCTTGCCCGGCATCACCCTTTCATAGGAGAATGCAAGGCCGAAATCCTTTCCTGCCTTGAGGCCAGAATTCTGCTCTAGTAGGGGTTGGACAATGTTCAGTGTGGTTCCCGGGGCAACTGTGGACTCGATTATCACCAGGGTCCCGGGTTTCATGTATTTGCCAATACTCGCGCTCACCTCTTTCAGGGAGAAATAATGCGGGGTCTTGTCCTCGTCTGTGGGGGTCTGGACATCGATAAGTATGGTGTCCATATCCCTCACGATACTGATGTCATCCGTGACCCGAAAGCTCTTCTTTTCCACTACCACCCTGTGGATGAGCTCCTCGAGTCCTGGTTCATATCCCTCGATCGGGGATTTCCCGCTGTTGAGGACCTCGATCTTCCAGCCCGAACGCTTTGAACGCCGCTGGACACCTGTCACATCGAGGCCTTCGACATCCGCTAATAGGGCCGCTGCCGGGATGCCCACATAGCCCATACCGATCACTGCAATCTTTCGGGTCATGAGGTGGAGGCATGGCTTTTCGGATAAAAATTTTTCTAATAGGAGCGATGATTTCGGCGTACGTTGAAGTTCCATGTAGTTCTGGAGGGACACATAATGGTATATCGTTACACCGAAAAGGTGATCGAGCACTTTAGAAATCCTCACAACACAGGAAAGATCGAGGATGCCGATGCTGTGGCAACCGAGGGGAGCATGGCCTGTGGGGATGTGATGACCATTTATATCAAGGAGAAGGATGGTGTGATAGAGGATATCAAGTTCGAGTCCTATGGGTGTGCAGCTAACATTGCAACCGCTTCCATGGTGACCGACATTGTGAAGGGAAAGAGCCTTGAGGAGGCTGAGAAACTAAGCTGGAAGGACATCGTTGAGGAGTTAGGCGGCCTCCCCGCCATAAAGTACCACTGCTCCAACCTGGCTGTGGATACCCTTCATTCCGCCATCAGGACCCTGAGGGAAAAGAAGGGAGGCAAGCTCTCTAAGGAAGGGTGATTTTTTTCGCTTCCGGAAAATCATAAATACCCGGACCCTTCCTTCATCCGATATCAGGAGGAATAAACTTGCCATCAGCTAAAGCCAAGAAGACCAGATCAAAAACCCGCTCCAAGGAGGAGGAAAAGACCAAGGGACAGAAGCTTGAGGAAAGGCTCCAGATGAAGCGCCCGCTCATCTGGGAGAAGGTCAAGAAAAAAGAGAAGAAGGAGATCATGGAGTTCGCAGAGGATTACAAACGCTTCCTTGACAGGGCAAAGACAGAAAGGGAGGCAGTGGAGTTCATCGTCAATGCGGCACGGGAAAACGGATTCGTGGAATACGGGGAGGTCAAAAAACCCGGACCGGGAACGAGGTTCTATTTGGTGAACCGGGAGAAGAACGTGGCCCTTGTGGTCCTGGGAAAAAGGCCGATGAACGAGGCTGGGATTAACATCGTGGCCTCTCATATAGATTCCCCAAGGCTGGACCTGAAGCAGAACCCGCTTTACGAGGACAAGGACACAGGGCTCGCCATGTTCAGGACCCAGTATTACGGAGGGCTGAAGAAGTACCAGTGGGCCTCGATCCCATTGGCGCTGCACGGCATAGTCATCACCTCCGAAGGAAAGAAGGTAAATATAGTGATCGGGGAAAAGGCGAATGATCCCGTTTTCACCATCCCCGACCTGCTGCCCCATCTCTGGAAGAAGGCCCAGGCAGACCGAAAGATCGCCGAGGGAATCAAGGGAGAGGAGATGAGCCTTTTGGTAGGGGCCATCCCGGTAGCGGATGAGAAGGTGAAGCAGAGGGTGAAGCTCACCATACTCGAATATCTGAACAGGAACTACGGGATAGTTGAGGAGGACTTCATCAGTGCAGAGATGGAGATAGTGCCGGCCATCAATGTGCGGGACGTGGGCCTGGACAGGAGCATGATCGGAGCCTACGGGCAGGATGATTCCTCTGCTACTTATGCCAGCCTTCGAGCTATCTTCGAGCCTGAAAAACCAGAGATAACCGCAATGGCATTATTCTTTGATAAGGAGGAGATCGGCAGCGAGGGTAATACCGGTGTGAAGTCCAGGTTCGTGGAGAACGTGGTTGCCCGCACTCTTTCCCTGGTGAGGGAGGATTACAGGGACCTGGAACTAAGGGAGCTCCTCGAGAGGTCACGCGGGTTGTCCGCGGATGTGAACGCCGGGGTGAACCCGATATTCAAGGATGTCCATGAAATACAGAATGCCGCAAAGTTAGGCTACGGGATCGTGCTCACCAAGTACACGGGCAGCGGAGGGAAGTACAATGCAAGCGACGCCAATGCGGAGTTTGTCGGGGAGATAAGAAGACTCTTCAACAGGAAAGGGGTGTACTGGCAGTATGGTGCCTTTGGAAAGGTGGATGAAGGGGGCGGAGGGACAGTGGCGAAGTTCCTGGCAGAGTACAACATGGAGATCCTTGACTGCGGCCCTCCGGTGCTGGCCATGCACTCCACCTTCGAGGTAACGAGCAAGGCGGATATCTGGGCCTCCTACAAGGCTTATTATCATTTCTATGATATGAAGTGAGCTTCCCAAAGGGCTCACCAAGCCGCATCATCAATCCGGTGTACTTTTATCCTCCAATAACGCAGTGGACTATGCTACAAGTTAGCGACTAAAGATGGGGTGCATGAGCAACCACGGCCCTGGAATCACGAATAGCACGAATGAACAAATTACACGAATATCGAGAGGCGAACTCAAGTCGCAAACTACCCCCTGGTAAATTCGTGACATTCGTCTATTTGTGTAACTCGTGATTAGTTCCGCCCATGACCTGAATCACGAATAGCACGAATGAACAAATTACACGAATATCGAGAGGCGAATGAGTAAGGGCTTAGGGAAGGAGCGGGAACGGATCGGGTGCGGGGGTTCTATGGGGATAGTGTTGGGAGTTTTGTTCAAGCACGACGTAAGGATTAAATATTTGGTATTCAATGCGGCTTAGGAATACGATGTTACATTTCGAGAATACAACTGATGATTCACCCAAAGGGATGTATATCAGCCCTTTTGCCTTCGGCAAAAGCCTCTACGAGCCTTTCAGGCTCGTTCAGAGTGCAAACAAGTTTGCATTCACTCAACACTTCGTGCATCATGCCCCGGGGGAAATTTGGCGAATCTTCGGTTCACCTTGCGCAATATTGCAGATATAACGCCAAATCGGAAGTATATACGCAATGGGGATATAACACCAAATCAGGAGGATATGCGCAGTACTGCGGATATACCGGAGTTATGTGCAATTCGAAAACCTGCCTTTGGAAAAGGAGACCATAAATTCATGACAAAGTTGTTGCCTTCGTTTAACGGAAAAGAAACACGAAATGGGGAAGGAATCCAGACAAGAATGAATGGTAAATCTCCGAATCCCAAGAAGACGAAGATCGAACGAACGGAAATAGGACAAACTTGAAATCACAGATTGTGAGATCCAATCATGATACCGCAATTTCCGACCCAAAACTTAGGTGTGGGTCAATCCGTGCAACCAAACGAGAATCAAGGTGACTGGATATGAACAATAACGGCGAGACACGTACAAGCGGGCACGAGATGATGCCGATAGAAGATCTCCAGAGCCAAATTTACAGCATTCGGGGTGTCCAGGTCATGCTGGACAGCGATCTGGCAGTGTGTTACGGCGTCGAGGTAAAAAGACTTAACGAGCAGGTAAAACGCAACATTGAACGTTTTCCGGAATCGTTTCGCTTCCAGTTAAACGACAGTGAAATTACGAACTTGAAGTCGCAATTTGCGACCTCAAGATGGGGTGGAAGACGAACAAGACCGTATGCTTTTACTGAACAGGGAGTTGCGATGCTATCTGCTGTTTTGCGTAGTGAAACTGCTGTAAAAATGAGTGTCCATATAATCAATGCCTTTGTCGCTATGCGCCGATTCATTACTTCTAACGCTCAGGTATTCCAAAGGTTGGACACACTTGAAATAAAGCAATTGAAGACCGATGAAAAGATGGAAATGGTGCTCAACGCCATAGAATCCAAAGATATCCAGCCTAAACAAGGTATCTTCTTCGATGGCCGGGTATTCGACGCATACAAGTTCGTTTCCGACCTCTTCAGAAGCGCCAGTAAATCAATTGTAATCATAGATAATTATCTGGACGACAGCGTTCTCACCCACCTGGCTAAACGAAGGAAGAACGTCAGAATCCTCCTTCTAACAAAGAGTATATCTAAATCGTTAGCCCTGGATGTCAAGAAGTTTAACAAGCAGTATCCACCAATCGAGATAAAGAAACTCAAAACTGCGCACGATAGATTCATAATAATCGACAACGCGATCGTCTATCATTTCGGTGCTTCCTTTAAGGACCTCGGCAAGAAGTGGTTCGCCTTCTCAAAGATGGACATAGGGGTTGCGAAGATGCTCGCCAAAATTGAGGAAATGCTATGAACAGGAGGATGGAATGAAGATTGCCAGCAGGCACTTTTAGCGGTGAACCTTCTGCAAAAAGTAAGGAAAAACTACGGCAACAACGGAATTTACGGCAGGTTTTCGAACACTGCGGCACTTCGTGCCTTGCCCTCACTTCGTTCGGGGCACATAACAAGCGGGTATCTGGCTTCACTTCGTTTCGCCCAAATCCTCGCTCCGCTCGGACTTCAGATACCCGCCAAACGTTATACGAAATTCGGCTTGTCGGTTCTACGAAAGG
>DAOVMN010000155.1 GCA_030630685.1 Thermoplasmata archaeon
CACCAAGGAGTTCGATGCCCCCATAAAGATCGGGGTCTATTCGACACGGAGCGGGATGTACCCGGAGGCCAGGACCACGGCTTATGTGAACATCATTAAGGAAGGGCACAAGGAGAGGAAGGTGATCGAAAACTTCCTTGGGGTGTATGTGCATCTCTACATTAAGTTCATTGTCCCGCTTGTGAGCATGGTCTATGGGATATCCCTGATCTCCCAGGAATCCGAGAGAAAGACCCTTACCCTCTACCTCACCACCCCGATAACGAGAATCGAACTCATCCTCTACAAGTTCGGCGGATACCTGGCAGCATTAACCATTCTACTGACCATTCCATTGATATTGATTTATTTCTCGTTCGCCTATGTCCTTCCGTTTCGTGTCATGATCTATTATCTCCTTCTCCTCGGGGTGTGCATCTTTGACCTTTTCCTTGCGATTGCGGCCTATGGCGCAGTCTTCACCGCTATTGGTACCATGAAGAAGCGACCCATCCTCATAGGATTATCCTACCTCATGATATGGGAAGTCTTCATGGGCAGCATGCCCTTCTTCCTCGCCCAGCTTACCGTCTTTTACCACCTGAAATGTGCGGTCTATCCCTTTGTTCGCAGGTTCGTGCCCGATGCCCTCGATTCGATGGAACTAACTGACTTTGCAGGGAATGACTTCACCGTCCCCATGGAGGTCTCGATGGGCGTGATAATCCTGGTGGTTTTCCTTTTCCTGTTCCTGGCAACCCATATACTTTCCACGAGAGATGTCGATTGAGAGCGAAAAGAATTGTAAAAGAGAAAACCAATCTACTTTAATATACTTCGGGCTGAGAAGATATTGTGATTCCGATGGAAAACCCGAAATGCCCGGAATGTTCGGAAGGTCATCTCGTGCTTGATTACACCCACGGGGACTATTACTGCGCCCAGTGCGGGGTCATAGTCAAGGAGTATTCCCTCAGGGGAGCGGAAGAATATCCCACCTTTGACGAGTCTCAGTCCCACTCACCATTGGGTCCCCAGGACGGGATGGGGCCAAGTACGGAAATAACCCCTGGATTCAGGGACGGACAGGGTCATGTATTTTCCCCTCACAGGCTTCTTGAGATTCACCGCCTGAGAAAGACCGAGCGTTTCACACGATTCTCCTCCACCACGGGCAGGAACCTCAATCACATGTTAGGCTTCATGAGCGCCACTGCCTCCAGGCTTGGGATTACCCGTCCTGCAAAGGAATTTGCCCTTCATCTTTATTCAGAGATGGTCCACAAGAGACTGACTGTTGGCCGGGATGCCAGAGCCATTGCGGCAGCCTCGCTTTATGCTGGTTGCAAATATTATTCCCTGCCCTATTCCCTTGAGGACATTGCACTGACAATACTCGATTCTGTGGATACATGCGCGGCAAAGAAGCGTGTGGGCAAGGCCTACCGCACTATCATACGGAACATGGGCTTACGCTTTTCCCCCCCCACGCCAGCGGACTATCTTGCACGGTATACAAGTGAGCTCAACCTCACTCATGAAACCGAAAGAAAGGCAAGGGAGCTCCTTAAGAAAGTGCTCAAATCCGGGAGTCCCGGAGGAGAGCCCAGCAGTGTTGCCGCGGCTTTGATCTACCTTGCTTCCAAGATCTCGGGGAAAAAGGTCACCCAGAAGAGGATCACAAAGGTGACCGGTGTGACAGATACCACCATCCGAACCAGGTACCGTGAACTGAAGAGCATGTTCGAGAGCCCGGCATTTTCCACGAGTGCCTGATCCAGTTTTTTGGTTGCCCTTCACCTGCTGAATCCCTTAAGTTCCTCGTGCCTTGACGAGTCCTTCGCACTCATCCGGCACTCAGAAATCAAAGATCTCCTCACGCCACCGGAACAATATTTGAACCTGGGCTTTCTGATACTAATCCCTATTACGAACACCACGCCAAAAAGAAGCAGAGTACCCCCAATAAAAACTGAGCGTCTTAATCAACCGAAAGTATTTATAAAGGGTATGCTGTTTGGGAGGAGCATGACAGAATTCACTATTGTCAACATGGTTGGGATATCTAAAGTGGGGGACAACTTGGATCTCAACAGCATCTCCATGGCCTTGGAAGGGGCTGAATACGAACCGGAACAGTTCCCTGGGATGGTTTTCAGGACAAAAGTACCAAAGGCTGCATTTCTTATTTTTCAGAGCGGTAAGGTGGTGTGCACAGGAACCCGTTCTTTCGAGGAGGCACAGAACGCCCTCAACCTCGCCACCTCAAAACTCGAGGAGGTCGGTATAAAGGTCCTCCCGGACCCAAAGATAGATATCGTGAACATCGTTGCATCTGCCGATATAAAGTCCGAGATCAACCTCAATCAGGTGGCCATTGCCCTGGGATTGGAGAACATCGAGTATGAACCAGAGCAGTTCCCCGGGATGGTGTACAGGATTAAAGAGCCCAAGGTGGTTCTTCTCCTCTTCTCCACAGGAAAGATCATCTGCACAGGTGCCAGGACCAAGAAAGACGTGGAAAAGGCACTCGAGAACCTGAAGACAGAACTTACGGATCTCGGATTTCTCTGAAATCCTTTCTAATTCGCTAAGCGGTGTTGAGTAATGTGCCCATTCGGAATCATCGGAGGCACCAATCTATTCCATTCCAAAGTATTGAAGGGCATGAAAAAGAGCGATGTTCCCACCACCTACGGAACTGTGCAGGCCTTTGAGTCCCCCCCCGGAGAGGTTGTTTTCATCTCGAGACACGGTCTGGAATCCCCTGTCCCCCCTCACAGAATCGATCACCACGCCAACATCATGGCAATGAAATCCATGGGCGTGAAGCACATCCTCGGGATCACCTCGGTGGGTTCATTGAAAATGGAGATTCCCCCGGGCACACTGATGGTACCCGACGATTTCATCCAGCTCTCAGGAATACCAACATTCTTCAGGGACGAGATAAAGCACATCACCCCTTACCTCAACGAGGAGATTCGCAGGGTCATTCTGAAGACTGGCAGGGAGCACGGTTTCCCTGTGCGTGCGGGAGGGGTGTACATCCAGACACCCGGACCCAGATTCGAGACAAAGGCGGAGGTGAGATTCTTCTCCGGTTTTGCGGATGTGGTGGGGATGAACATGGCATCAGAGGCCACATTGGCCGGGGAGATGGAGATGGAGTATGCCAATCTTTCCGTGGTGGACAACTATGGTAACGGGATTTCGGGTGAGATCACCTACGAGGAATTCATGGAGATGGTGAGGGCACACCAGGAAGATCTTGACAGATTCCTTGAGTTCCTCATCCCGGAGCTTCTGAAAAAGTTTAAATAAGACAAGAAGTTTTGTTTCTTTTATAGACTGGAGGAATATATCTGACAGAATCACCTGAACCAGAGGATCGCTCCCGAACGGATAACATCCCGGATCCCGATGCAATTGGGGTAAAGAAAGTTCTGGACGGCCTCCTCAAGAGGAAAGAAGAGATAATCAAAGACAGGGAAAAGAATGAGCGCCTTTTCGAGGAGGAAAAAAAGCAAAGGATTGCCAGGATTCGGAAGGATACCAAGCGTGATTTAGGGATCCTTGAGGAGGCCCTAAGGAATGACAGGAAGATGGTGGAGGGACTCAGGAAAAAAAAGAAGGAAGAGGTGAGTAAAGGGCTGGAAAGGAGGTATGGGATCCCCGAGATAGAGAAGAAGCTCAAGGGAGCGGGAAAGAAGAGGGAGGACATCGAACGGGATCTGGTCAATATGTCCCCGGAGTTCGGTGAGAGGTATGGAGGGCACATTCAAAAAGATCTTATCGCAGCCAGGAATGAGGAGGCCAAGGCAGAAGAGGAACTCCGATCGAAAAAGAACGCTGTGGTTCAGGAGATCCCTAAGGAACTCGAGGATGCCCTTTCAAGAGGGATGCTCGAAGAGGGAAAGGTCGAGGCCATTTTCATGACCGAAAAGTCACGCATCCAGGAAAAATCTCAGAAAAAGGTTCGGGGAATAGAGAGGGATTTCGAGCATAAAAGGAATGAGCTTTACCAGAGCTACCTCAAGGGGCTTGGAGAGATCTGCGACCATGGGATGGAAGGGATAAAGCGACAGATTAACTCCTTGCCGCAGGAGAGGCGATCCCTGGCCATTGCCCTTCATGAACTCGAGGATTCCCTCAGGGAGCTCGAAAAAGTCAGGAGAAGATTCGCTGTTGAGCTGAAAAGGAAGATCGAGGAAAGAAAGGTGGAGACCATGGAAAAGAGGCTTTCCCTAACTCTGGAGAACCTGGAGGAGGAAAGAACAAAAAGGAAGGGGCTCGAGAAGGAGGTGGGCGAGCTCCGGAGGGCCCTGACAAGGGCACGGAGCGAGGCGCGGAGTGAGGGGAAAGAATGGAAGAAGAGCTTTGAGTTGGAACTCGGGGAAAGGCTTGAAAAGGAGATCAGAAAGGCATTGGAGAAGGAACTCAGAATGACATTAGAGAAGGAGATCAGGGATGAACTCGAAGCGGAGTTCAAGAGGAGAGAGAAAGAACTCTCAGCCAGGCAAAGAAGGGTAAAAAGAACCGTGAGGGAGCCTGCTGTTAGGGCAAGACTCCAATTCGTTCGATGCCCGAGCTGCAGCACCAGGATCGAGGTAGAGAGTGATGAAAGGCCCCTTGTTGTGATGTGCCCTGGATGCGGTAGTGAGTACACCCTGAGAGAAAAGCATGGGGATACCGGGTCACAGGAAGAGGGATTCCCGGATAAAAAACCGGGACCAACCGGTCAACCAGCCTTAGATTCCCAGGCAAACGGGCCTGCGGATATTAGTGATTCCCAGGATATGGAACAAACCCCACAGGTTGAAACCGCTTCGCCTCCCGAGCCCAAAGAACGGGAAAGGGCGGATACACTGCCACCGCCCCATGCCAACAAAGAGGTGGTGTGCCCCTATTGTGGAAAGACACATACCGTACCTGCCAGTTTTTCCAGGAAACTGACCTGCTCCTGCGGTCGAAGGATCCGAACGACCTGAGCCTTCTCCTGGGCCTGAGGAAATAATAAAAAGTCTCGCTTTTCTGAACGCCAACCTTTTACATTATAAACAGAATGGCCGGACTTCACCCGGGGCTGTCCCTTAGGATCCCCTTAAGCAATCCTTAAGCAGTCCTTAAGCAGTCCTTAAGCGGTCCTTAAGCAGTCCTTAAGCAGTTCTTGGGAACCCCACAGGAGTTGATCAATATGGCAAAACTAAGAAAAAAAGGCGTTATAGGCGAAATAACAGGAAAGGTCGGACAGATCGTGATTAAATACACCAATGGGCAGTATATCATCACCACTCCACCAGTGTTCACGAAACCACCGACAATGAGGCGTGAAACGCTGAGTTCCGGATGAACACGAAGGACCATTGATCTCAGGCATGTACTTAAGGACTTCCTCACCGGGGAGTAAATTTTTCTTTTCTTGTCTTGTGGGAGTAAAGGAGTGATTGATATGTATTTCATCGGTATAAAAAAGTCGCCTTTGGCGACAACCTCTCTTCTCGAACAGTCTAAAACAAAACTATTCTATCCCCGCGCAAAATTACTCCAATCATCAATAAGTTCACTTTCACTCTTTAGATTTAGTCCTCATACGGTATAATCCTAACTTTTTTTATCACTATGTTTCCGCTGAAATCGTAAAATCCAACCCTATCACCCAAACTAAGGTTCAACTTGCGAACTACATGGGGTGGGATTACCACTCTGTTCCCTTTGGAGAATTTTGCGATCTCAATAAGGTCGGGGTATTTTGCCATAATGGTAAGGGGTAGAGGTAAAACTATTTAATAATAACTTGACATTATGGGTTTTATAGGCTACAAATTCTTTCGTTCTTGAAAAAGTCCAGAATAGAAGGCACAACTTGCAGTCGAAAGGCTTATATATTGTAGCCTATATGTGGGCTA
>DAOVMN010000313.1 GCA_030630685.1 Thermoplasmata archaeon
CCTCTTGGATCTTATTGAGCTGAAAGGGGAAAAAGATGCTCTCAAGAAAGCCGGAGAGATCACCAAGATGCTAAAGCAGGAAACCGGGAGGCTCAAGGATGCGGCCGAGGGATTGGATTCCTTGGAAAGGATATCCGGACTCCTTGATAGTGCGGGAATCGAACATATTATCGATTTCGGGATCGCCAGAGGACTGGACTATTATTCCGGCATGGTGTTCGAGGTGGATGTCCCCTCCTTAGGTGCGGAAAAGCAGATATGCGGAGGAGGGGAATACAACCTGAACGAGATATTCTCCCTGGATCTCAAGGGAACTTCAGGGTTCGCCATAGGGTTCGACCGCCTTCTCATGGCATTGGAACATGAAGGGGTAAAGTTTACCATGCCCTCGCCCAAAGTAGGAATAATCCCCACCCCGGGAACGGAGGAGGTGGCCTTTTCTCTCTCTACGCGATTGCGAGGGACCGGGGTCGGCACGGAACTGGAGATCATGGGCCGAGGACTGAAGAAGGCACTCTCCAGGATGAATGAACTAAGGGTGAGGTTCGCAATCATTACCGGAGAGCGAGAGTTGAAGGAAGGGAATGTCGTGCTAAGGAACATGACCACAGGGGAACAGGAGGAAGTTCCCCTAAAATCGGTTGTTTCATTGGTTGAAGAAAGGATATTTGGAGGAGAGAAAGGGTGAACATCGGAGTGCTTGCCTCGGGGAGAGGAACAGATTTCCAGTCAATCGTGGATGCCGTGGAAAGTGGAGAGCTCGATGCGAATATCGCAGTGCTCATCTACAATAACAAGGATGCCTATGTGGGAGAACGGGCGGAGAAGGCCGGCATACCCGCGATCTTCGTGGACCACAGGAAGAAGAAGAGGGAGGTGTTCGAGCGTGAGATGGTAGAGGTGCTGAGAGACCATGATGTGGAACTCGTGGTGCTTGCAGGCTTCATGCGTCGCCTTACCCCGTATTTTATCAAAGAGTTCAGAGAAAGAATCATCAATATCCATCCCGCACTCCTGCCCTCCTTCCCGGGAACCCACAGCCAAAGGGACGCACTCGAATACGGGGTAAAGGTTTCCGGATGCACCGTGCATTTCGTGGACGAGAATGTGGATGCAGGGCCCATAATCCTTCAGAGGTGTGTGCCGGTCCTGGATAATGACACAGAAGAGACCCTTGCCGCACGAATCCTGAAAGAGGAGCACAAGGTCCTTCCGCTGGTGATCAAGCTTTATGCCGGGGGCAGGTTGAGAATCGAGGGGGGGAAGGTCAGGGTATCGGAGAGGTGAGTTTCGATCAACATTTCTTTTTGGAATTTTGTGGCCATGGGAACATTCCTTACGTTTCGCACTGCTTACCCAAGGAGTCTCTCCGACAGCTTCTCGATCATGTCCTTGGTCATGCGTGAAAGATTGTAGTCAGGGGACCAGCCCCACTCCTCGCGTGCCGGGCTGTCATCGATGGACTGCGGCCATGAATCCGCGATGGCCTGGCGGAAATCCGGCTCGTAGCCCACCTCGAACTCCGGGATGTACTTCTTGATCTCGGCAGCAAGCTCGCCCGCTGAGAAGCTCATGGCTGTCACGTTGAAGTCACAGTGGTGCTTGAGGCCCTCGATTGGGGCATTGGCCAGGTCGATGAATGACTTGAGTGTATCCGGCATGTACATCATCGGCAGCACGGTGTCCTCCTTCAGGAAGCAGGTGTAGCGCTTATTTTTTATGGCCTCGTAGAATATCTCCACCGCATAGTCTGTTGTCCCGCCGCCTGGCAGGGTCTTGTACGAGATGACACCAGGCAGCCGCATGCCGCGGACATCCACACCAAACCTGTGGAAATAGTAATCCCCGAGTAGCTCACCCGCGACCTTGGTCACACCATACATCGTCTTTGGCTTCAGGATGGTTTCATTGGGTGTGTTCTTCCCGGGCGTCTCGGGCCCGAAGGCCGCAATGGAGCTTGGGTTGATAACCCGTGCCAGTTCTTTTTCCCGTGCCACCTCAAGAACGTTAATTAACCCGTTCATGTTGACGTCCCAGCAGAGTTGTGGTCTTTTTTCCCCCGCTGCGGAGAGTATGGCCGCCATATTGAATATAGTATCTATGTCGTACTGCTCCACGAGCCCCTCCAACTGCTGCCTCTCCTGGATCCTGATAAAGTGGAACGGCCCGGACTCGCGAAGGGCATCGCCTGGCTTGGTTCGATGGCCGGTTGCCACCACGTTCTCGTTCCCATAGTGCTTGCGCAGCTCCATGACAAGCTCGGAGCCGATCTGGCCCACGGAGCCTGTGACAAGGATCCTCTTCATCGGTCTGCTTGACATTGAGATTCCTCCAGAGATGGCCTCTAACGCGCCTATTGGCCGTCCAGGCGCACCGGTTCCGGCCTTCGAAATCGGCAGAGGTACATAAATTTTTGGCGTCCTATGCTGTTATTTCTAAGCTGAGCAAGCCGGACAACTTGCCGAGAAACTCGAAAAAATGAAAAAGAGAGCACCTCTGTATCAGACGGCACTCCTCGAGAACGAAGAGGGCACAAACAATAAAGAAAAAGGAGGAGGGCTATGTTGGAAGGGGGCCCCACCAGAATAGAAGGATTTATAAAGAGCCATATCTATACAGTGCATAAAGTGATGATTTCCATGGATTCCATGCCCCAACATTCCAAAAGTGATGCATCAAAGGGATACCGAGACGCAGGTCTAGGGAATAAGAGGATGGCTTATGGTTCCAGTAGCTTTGACCTAAGAAAGATTACAAATTCCAGGGGCCGGGGACTTTCGGACGGAAACGGGCTAACCAATGTCGCTGGATAAAAAATGCGGGACAGTATGAAAGGTGAAAACATGAATGAAAAAGAAATTTGCGAGAAACTGAAGCGATTCGATGAGGATTCCCGATGGATCGACAGGCACTACGACGAGTTGAAGGCAAGATATCCTCATGAATTTGTAGCCGTCTTAAACGGAAATGTGGTCGATCATCGTAAGGATATCAAGAAACTCACGAAAAGATTGGATGAGAAATATCCCAATGATGCAAATGACATAGCAGTTGAGTACATCACACCTGAAAAGGTTGTGATGATTCTATGAAAATCTTCGGTTATTTCGATCCTCTTGGATTCGCTCGAATAAAGGCAAAAGTAATCTGTAAAAACCTTCCCCAACGAGACATTCGTTTTTTGGTTGATACAGGTGCATATAGAACAACGATTGTGAACTACCACCCCCTAAATGGGGGTGGCGTCACATCGGATTTAGGTACAGAATGATTCCAATGTCCTTTGATTAGTGGAGGTTTCTTTCAGAGTGATTTCCGGAGCTTCTGTAAGAGTCCAATGTTTCCTTTGTTGCCTTTCGATATAGAATTTCACGGTTTCGGTTGTTACCCTGCCTATCGATTCATAGAAATATCCATCCGACCAGAATGATCCACCCCAAAGGAAGG
>DAOVMN010000336.1 GCA_030630685.1 Thermoplasmata archaeon
CCGCATCCACCTCTCCAGCGACTGCACAATCACGAATAACACATGTAACTCGAACAACGACGACGGCATCTACCTCTCCTCCTCCAGCGATTGCACAATCACGAACAACACCTGCTCGAACAACAGCCGCGGCATCCACCTCTCATACCCCAGCGACTGCACAATCGAGAACAACACTTGCTCAGCGAACCGCGGCAGTGGCATCCTCGGCTCCTCCAGCGACTGCACAATCACGAACAACACCTGCTTGTCAAACGATGGGGACGGCATCCACCTCTCCTTCTCCAGCGACTACAAAATCACGAAAAACACATGCTCATTGAACAACTGGTACGGTATCTCCCTCTACCGCACCAGTGACTGCACCATTATGAACAACACAGCATCGAACAACTCGTGCGGCATCAGCCTTTTCTCCTCCAGCGACTGGAACACAATCACGAACAACACCTGCTCTGCGAACAACGACAACGGTATCTCCCTCTCCTCCTCGGATAATAATACCCTCGAAAACAACAACTGTAGGAATAATCTATTCGGCATTTCAAGCGATGGGGACAATAATACACTCACAGAGAACGTATGCTCGAATAACAGCAATACCGGCATTCAACTCATCAATTCCAAAAATAATATTCTAATTAACAACAAGATGGTGAAAAATGGACTTTCCATTGATGGAGATAACCTTGCACACTGGAATACCCATACTATTGACGCCTCTAATACAGTTAATGGGAAGTCAGTCCGTTACTATAAAAATTCCAAAGGTATTACTGTTCCAGCTGGTGCCCCACAAATTATCCTTGCAAACTGTACTGACATGATAATTGAGAATCAGAACTGTAATGATCTCACTGCTGGGATCGTTGTTGTCTACTCCTCTCATATCTCGAGCACGAACTCAATTTGCTCGAATAACTTGTACGGTATTAGCGTTAGTCATTCCTCAGACCACAATATCCTAATGAATAACACTTGCTTGAACAATGACGATTATGGAATCACAATTACGGATTCCAACGCCAGATTAATCAACAACATTTGCTCAAATAATGGTCTTGGTATTGGAATTTCGGGTTCAAACAATACAATCTCAAACAACACATGCTCGACAAATGACAATTATGGCATCAGTATATATGGCGATTATAATTTTTTATCATATAATACCTGTAGACGCAATAGGTTTGGTATTGGAGTACCCGGATTCAACAATACGATCTTAAACAACATATGCTCCGAAAATGACGATTATGGCATCTCCGTAGGCGGTGATGAGAATTCGATCTCAAACAACACTTGCTCAAACAATAATTATGGAATCAGTGCAGGAGGTGATAATAATTTAATTAGGAATAATAACTGCAACTTTAATACCCGTTCAGGATTAATTATCAATTTTGCAACAAATAATAATGTTACACAGAATAATTGCCACTTTAATTATTATGGGATTTACCTGGATTATTCAAATGAAAATACCATTTACAATAATTCATGTTTTTATAACGCATTTGGAATTGATATCATAGGTGGACCGAGTAATAACAATGACATTCTAAGTAATAATTGCTCATTCAATACTATTTGGGGAATATGGGACCATTACGGAAATACCATTCATAATAGCACATGCTGGAAGAATAAAAATGGTTTGTATGGGGGCAGTGACATATCATATAATGTGATAATGTATAATAATCACACAGGTATAGATATTGGTTCGAATGCCAATATTCAGTATAACGTTGTGGGAAATAATTCAATTGGTATTAAATTGGATTGGTTATGCAAAGGAAATATTATTACAAATAATTCAATTATTAGAAATGGGATTGGAATTAGTATATCGGATCGAAGTTTCAATAATTCTGCTCATTTCAATATCATCACTAACAATTCATATTATGGGATATTTGTTGCGGAAAACGATGGATGTTTCATCAATGCAACAAATAATTGGTGGGGTCATGATTCAGGACCATACCATACAAAAAATAATTCAGATGGGAAAGGGGACAATGTATCTGATTATGTAGAGTTTAAACCATGGATGGCTACACCATATTCCCCTCCGAAAGCATCCATAATATTAATAATGCCCTCACCTGCAATTCGAGAGGAGGAGATTCTGATTACGGGTTATGGCATTTCTCCAGTGTCAATCATATCGTATCATTGTCGTTCTTCAATCAATGGAATCTTATATGAGGGGCCTGAGCCTTCATTTAATTTCACCGATCTTTCAATTGGGAACCATTCAATTTATTTCAAGGTGAAAGATGAACTGGGCATATGGTCAAATGAGGTTGTAACTGTGCTGATCATTCATGAAAGACCAGTTGCGACCATTGAATCTATCATACCTGACCCTGTGATTGAGGGAGAAGAAATCACCTTCGAAGGAAGCGGGACAGATGATGGTTACATAATGAGATATGCATGGAGAACAAATAATATAGAACGTTATAATGGTACAAACTCTAAATTTTCATTCACTGATCTTACCTCTGGAATTCACACGATTTACTTCAAAGTACAGGACAACTATGGCATATGGGGTGATGAAGTATCTCAAAGTTTAGAAATATTGATGGATTCCGATTCGGATGGCATAGCAGACATCTATGATGCATTCCCCAACGACTCTAATGAATGGAATGACACCGATGAAGATGGAACCGGAGACAACTCCGATGCTTTCCCCACAGATCCAGCAGCCTGTAAAGATACCGATAGTGACGGTTACCCTGACGAATGGAATGAAGGAAAATCCGAATCAGATTCCACCACTGGATTGAAATTTGATTACTATTCCGATGATCCAAAAAAATGGGAGGAGGAAGAGGGGAGCGGGGGCTTCATCCCGGGGTTCGAGGCCGGGCCATTGGTCGGTGCGGTTGGAGTTGTTCTCACTCTTACTTTCAAAAAACGGAAAAAGGAGGGTTGAAAGAATGTCAACAACAAACTTTCAGAGATTGATGGGACTTCTGCTCCTCGTGGCGGGAATCGTACTGCTTGCCCTTGTGGCAAAGAACGCTAGTGCAACCACACTTACAGTGGACGATGACGGAAACGCGCAGTACACGAACATCCAGGAAGCAATCAACGCCGCCGGGAATGGGTATACCATCAGGGTGTGGGAGGGAACCTATTACGAG
>DAOVMN010000097.1 GCA_030630685.1 Thermoplasmata archaeon
CGTTCCGAGCGTAACCGAAGCCGGTCAGGGGCTGTGTAGCTCACTTAAATATGAAGGATCCTGAGAAAGTGAAGTATCGATGTAGCTAAGAACCGGTTTAAGTAAGGGCACCGCAGGGACCTGAACCGGTTACGCGCTGTTAGCCGAAGTGCTCAATTATTTTTTCACTCAAAATTTCAATATTTGGGACTTTGCCATTCTTTATTACTTGAAATAAGACATCACCCACAAGTTTGATATACTTTCTTTGTTCCAAATCAGTTATTTCTGGTACGGGATCGCCATGTATAAATTTGTTTCTTAAGCCATACATCTCATAAGTTTTTAAAAATGATTCTTTTTTATGTGTCTTTAAAATATAATATACAGAAAAGGATAGCCTTAACCTTAATTCATCTCGTAAATTTAAAAGAGCTTCAAGTGAAGAACAACAGTCGAGTAGACTTTCGATTGGCTCGATTTTTCTGTAACTAGAAGCCCATCTTAACAATGATATTTTAAACCTTTTATTCTCAGATTTATTCCCGCATAAGAGACTATACCCACTTTTGATTGAGGAATATTTCTTTTTTGAGGAGATCTTAAGAAATGGGGGATCAAATTTTTTATCATTTTGATAAGTTTGCAGATTTATAGGTTGATTATATAATGAAAGCTCATGCATTTGGTATGGCCATAAAGAAAATATTAAGTAAAATAAAGACTCTACGCAGACCGTAGGAATAGAATCATTTTCGTATTCTATCAGGGTAATGTTCAAATCATCTATTTTTTGGACACCTTGCTTAGTTACAAATTCACCATACTCTTTAAGAGAAAATGTTATTTGCTGCGATTCATCTTTTAAATTGTGATCGCCAAGATCTTTAAATTTAACACTTCTAATTTTAATTCCTTCTAAATCTATCTCATGTTTCTCAGGTTTAAAATAAAAAAAGATAAGATTTTTCATATCAAAACCACTTGCAAATAAACACAATTGAGCATTTCGCCTAACGTGGTATATCCGAACTTGGTTTGCATATACCGCTGATGCGGGTGGATATCCGAATCGGATTCGCATATACTTACCCTGTCTGAATTTTTCACATTTAGTTTTGTTGTGTTGGATTCCATACACATTTAAGAGTTCTATTCAGGCTTTAATCTTTTCGGTGAACAGCAAAATATTTGGGATTCCCCTCATGCATTCAGGAAAGGGGGCCTCATCGATGGAGGAATCGTTTGAGGAACCCTCTCATTCGGAACCCACCCCTTTCGGAACTACTCGACCAATGGGAAAAATTTAAATCACATTTGCAGGCGTCCTCTTACGAGGGAAAATACCATGAATGAAACTGAATATATCTGGATGAACGGAAGCCTTGTGCCCTGGAGGGATGCCAAGATTCATGTGCTCACGCACACACTTCATTATGGCGGTGGGGTGTTCGAGGGTATACGGTGCTACAATACAGAAAGAGGCACTGCAATCTTTCGATTAAAGGATCATACGGAACGATTTTTCAGTGGAGCAAAAACACTTCGAATGAAAGTTCCTTACTCCAAGGATGAAATCAATGAAGCAATCAAGAAAACTGTAAGGAAGAATAGAGTTAATGAGGGGTACATCCGTCCACTGATCTATTATGGGTATGGCAAAATGGGGTTAAATCCAACAGGTGCGAGTATTAATGTTGCTATTGCGGTTTGGCCCTGGGGCGCATATCTGGGAGAGGATGCGGTCAACGTTAAGATACCGGATATAATCAGGATACATCCGCAAACAACAGATACCGGGGCAAAGATAACCGGCAATTATGCCAATTCGATACTTGCTTCACTGGAGATCAGGGAGGCAGGTTATGACGAGGCACTTTTATTGGATTATCGAGGTAACATTGCAGAAGGGCCGGGAGAGAATTTCTTTATCGTGAAGGACTCGAAGCTCTTCACCCCTCCTTCAGGTAATGTTCTTTCAGGGATAACCAGGGATTCGATCATAAAGATCGCAGGGGATGAGGGAATGGAAGTCGAAGAAAGGGTATTGACCCCAAGCGATGTAAAGGATGCGGATGAGGCGTTCTTCACAGGCACTGCGGCAGAGATTACCTCCATAAGAACGATCGATGATGTGGTCATTGGCGATGGCAATATCGGACCGATCACGCATAAATTAAGGTCAATTTATTTAGATACTGTCAGGGGGAAAATCGAGAGATACAGGGAATGGCTTGATCTTGTATAACCATGTTTTGAGTTTTTGGTGCAAAGGGACGCCCGTAGTAGGCCCTTATCCAATCGGGCTCTGCAACAGACTTTTCCTACCACCTCCTACCCGAACACCAATTTATTTTGGCTGTCATGGTGATCCCAATGCTCGATAAGTCATTTGTCATTTTCATATCCACCGGTGCAGGGACACGACCCATTATCGTGAACCGAAATAAAATCCGATGGATGCACTGATCAATCGAATGAGGGAGCTGTCAATCGTATCCATGCTATCCGAGACTATGAGGATGAAAAGGGACAGTGTCATAAGGAGCACAACGAAGGCTTTCAGATGGCCCAGCATGATGTACCGGTTATCCTCCCTGTACCCGGAAGTCAGCTTATTGACCATGAAACCAATGATTAAGCCGGTGAATATGAAAAAGAATTCAACATATCCGAAATCGAAGAATGAGTCCCGGATAAGAAGATAGGCTGCACTGATCGAGAATCCAAGGACAATGAACCCCCTGATACAACCCTTGGGGAGGGATAATGGGTTCTCTTCTACTTCAATGAGTCTGTTAAAGAATGAAGTGAGACCCATATAATTGGTGCGAACTGAGAAATAGCATCCGATTACGATGAGGATCAGGTTGAGGAGGTAATTTGGAACCTGTTCATCCGAAAGTATCAGGAACCAGCATGATATCGAGAGCAGGATCATGATCAATGCCCTGACAGAGCCACTGGGCAAGCCCAGAGGTTCATCCCTGAACTGGTTCGGGATGTGGAAGAGGAAGAATGTATCCTCCCTTTTGTCCCATTTTACCTTGAAGTCGTTCTTACAGACCGGGCATGTGTAATGCTGCCGGTCCCTGAGTTCCTCGGGTATAGCCCAGGAACATTTGGGGCAGACGTACCGCTTTTCCATCTTCATGGCTATTCCATCCTTTGAGAATTACAGAATCACTTAAGCTCTTTATCCCCAAACCTGTTTATAACGATTTTGCATCGCATTGAATGCCATCTTTTCTTCTTTCCTGTTCCCCCGTCCCGTAGTCCTCCGCCCCCCGCCCTCCAACGAACGAAAGGTAATCCTCACTAACACCTCAATGGAAGGCAGTGCGAGTGAGCCAACCATTTATTTTTCATTCACTTTTTCTCCCCGAACACCTCCATGAAAACCCTCGGAATCCTCTCGACCACATCAGAAGCCGTCAGCGAATACCAGTAATCCTCGAACGCCAGGTCGCCTGCTCTCCCGTTGATGTACGCCCCCAGCCTGGCGGCATTAAACGGTTCGAGCCCCCGGGCAAAAAGTGAGGCAATGATGCCGGCCAGGACATCCCCGGTCCCTCCCACGGTCATCCCCGGATTCCCCGTGCGGTTGAACTTGACCCTAATTCCATCCGAGATCAGGTCGTGGTGGCCTTTCTGCACCACAGTTACACCATGCGTTCTGGCGAAGTTTATGATCATGTTCACCCTATTGCTTTCCTTTGCGGTCAGATGGGAAGATATCCGTTGGTGAAAGGCCTTCTTAGGGGGGTATCTTTCCTCGAGGGTGGAGCCCTCAAAAGCCCGCAGGAACTCTGTCCCGTGGGGTGTAAAGACGACATCCCCATCGAACCTTATATTCCTCAGTGCGTAGATGGCATCCGCATCCACCACCATGGGCCTCTCAAGTCTCCGGGCCAGCTCCTGAACCGCCTCCATGGTCTCCGGATGCTTTCCCAATCCCGGCCCGATAAGGACCGCATGCGCCCTTTGGGACATGTCCAGGATGATCGGCACATCCTCAGTGGTCAGATATTTTTCAGAGGCGAGAGGATTAACAATGAAGTCCCTGGACATGGAGGCAATGATAGGATAGACACGGTAGGGTACTGCCATGAAAATCAGATCGCTTCCCGTCCTGAGGGCTGCGGAGGCGGCAAGGGCAGGGGCACCCGTGAATGCCCCACCCCCCACGATCAGCACATTCCCATTGTTCCCCTTGTGCGCATCCCGGGAAGGCAGGGGGTAGTAGCTAAATTCCCCTATCCCTACGAACTTCTCCGCCTCGAGGGGTATCCCGATGTCGGCCACTACGATCCTGCCGCAGTTGCCCTCTTCTATCACATTACCTTCCATGTCCGTTTTCCTCTCCACCATACCCGGCTTGATGTCATGAAAAGTAACAGTTATAGCCGGTTTAACCGCTATCTCTCCTCCAAGGCCGGTGGGCATGTCCACACTGATAATAGGTTTCTCAGAGGCATTAACCTTCTCCACAATGCAGCGATAGGGCTGCCTGAGCTTGCCTGTGATGCCCACACCGAGCATGGAATCCACGATGAGGTCCACCTCCCGGATCGCGAGATCGATACGTTCGTTCCAGTTTTCCTCCTCAGGGGATATCATGTGAATTCCCACGCTCTCGGGAAGCCGGTCGAGATTGATCCTTGCTATCTCTGACTTCATGCCTTTACCCATCACCATGACCCTCACCCGGAAGTATGTCGATAGGTGTCTGGCTGCCACGAGACCGTCCCCGCCGTTATTTCCGGTACCGCAGAGTATAAGGATCTTCCGTCCTTTGACTTGATGTTCCGTTATCTCCTTGGCAAGTGCGGTACCGGCATTCTCCATGAGTCTCAGGGTGGGAATCCCCAGGGCCTCTGTATTCCTGTCCAGTACCTTTACCTCTTTGAACGGGATCATGGGCTGAGGGAATAAAGGGGGTTATTAAAACTTTGGGAAAGCGGGTTGGAAGGATCGAGACTATGTTGTAACGTAGCGAGTGGTGTGAGAGAGGAGAGAGGTTGGGGTGTGGAAAGCATGGGCTCGGGGATGGTCAACTCGATTGGGGGCCCTTCAACCACTTACCTAAGAAAGACATAGGGAATGTCATCTGATGTTGTCCATCAGGAAACATGTTCTTTGCCGTGATCACTATAAAACCGGAAACGCTCTTCTGGTGAAAGATTCTTCGTCATTTGATGGTGCATAAGACGTACAAAATGAACCTCTTGCATCATTTCATCATCGGGAAATTCCATTTGAACTTCCTCCCAGAGATGCTTCTTCTCTTCTTCTGTCAACTTTCTCATTGATTATCACCTCTACAACTCAGGTGGTGCTAAAAGTTCAATTCCTTCATAACCCAAAAGGGCATTGATCAGGTTTACTTCCCGGCGTGTACTAACCTTGACAATGTGCTTGAAGTTCCAGCTAACCAGATATCTTACCCCATTCACTACGGCGATGGCAATATGAATAGCATCGGCACTATACTTTTCTGGAATGATGCCTCTTCTGACATATTCTTTGGCTAAAATATCTGCTTCCTCGTTGAGAATGACCATTTCTATCCCTTTCACGAGTTGTTTCATTTTCAATCTTTTTTCTTCGTTAGGTGTATCCAGGATCTCAGATAAAACGATATTGGAAATCACAGGGTCGAAATCCGGCAAACGATCAAACCAAAATGTCTTTGTAAGCTGTTCCCTGTCCGGAGCTCTGGCATCGAAGTATGCACTTGGAACTGTAGTGTCCAGATAGACTTTTTGTTTTTTCATATTTTCACTATTTGGGTTTGATTGAGAAAGTGCAATTCTTGGTTTTAAACCTTACGGACAATTTCCGATAACGTTTTGCGGGTGATGCGAAGTCCGAGTGAAGCGAGGATTTGGATGTTTAATCTCAAGCACTCTGTTATCTGTCCGTTGCGGGCATACTTAAATCCAATCATTATATGTGCTTACTTTGGCTCCCTGGTTGTATCGCGTATAATCAGGGTAGTCTCAAGATCAACGTACCTATTACTTTCAGTGTAAGCATGTCTGCCCAATACGTCAAAGTTGCCATTTATATCAGTGAAACTCAGAACCGTCGTAATAAGAGGGGTGTCATCAACATTTCCAAGTATAGAACCAATTGCTCCAGCTATACATATAAGAGCATCTGCTATTAAGGCACCCCCGCTGGTGGCTGCTGCAACAACAGTTTTGATAATACTTTTAAAATCATCAGTTTGTCTGAGATCAGAGAGAGCTTTGCCAAGGTCTCGGATACCTTCATTGCTCTTTATTATCGACCCGAAAAAATGTATCTGCCCAGGTGCAATGTCACTTGAATCCTTGGCCTTCCAGTAGTAAACAGTTCTGTCCACGGGGAGTTGCTCTCTATCATCTACATGAGCAAAGCCACGCACGTTAATCGTATAAGGTTCAGCTCCCAAAGTATCAATGGTTGATACTATGAAATATAGGTCAGAGTATCTAGTGAGTGGCCATATATGCCGCCGCTTGTTATCTTTGATGTATACTTTTGATAACCTAAGCTCTAAACCAGTTATTTGATCAGATGTTGGTATGCCCAAAAGTGAGAATCGCTTAAAAGATGAACTGTCTGTGTTTGGGACACGCAACGTCCCCCTGTGTGCATTTAGAAAATTGATTGACATAATTTTTACCCCCTTTTTAGATTTTTATTAGTGCAGTTGGGCGAGAACCCCACGGCCCTCTTATCATCCCCTTGCAGGGTCAATTCAAGCCGCAGTGTGAACAGGTGTAACATGGGTTCCTAGGAAGCATTACATACCAAATATTTAATCTTTTCTTAACGCTCGAATCAGACCCCAACTCCATCCCGAGAGATCCCCGCATCCGATCCGTTCCCGCACCTTCCCCAACCCCCCCAACTAAACTCCCCTTTCTCTTTCCCCATCTTGGTATTCGTGTAATTTGTGTATTCGTGCCATTCGTGATTTCAGGGCCGTG
Source organism: Thermoplasmata archaeon (assembly GCA_030630685.1). Lineage (GTDB taxonomy): Archaea > Thermoplasmatota > DAOVMN01 > DAOVMN01 > DAOVMN01 > DAOVMN01. The sequence continues at coordinate 6,960 of DAOVMN010000097.1, forward strand.
GGCGGAGTTCATCACGAATCTGCCCAGGCGTTCCCTACCCAATCCTCGATGGCCTCGGATAAATCCTCACTTATTCCCATCTTGGTATTCGTGTAATTTGTGTATTCGTGCCATTCGTGATTCAGGGCCGTGGATGCTCACGCCTTACCTTTTTATTTGCTAACTTGTAACACAGCCCCCGGTTATCGATCCTACCTCTCATCAAACTTTTTATACTCATTCCTAAACTTCCAAACATGGGCGATGATCTGTCCATGGAACTCATGAGGCTTTACTGGACCCTGAGGGAGCATTTCGGACACCAGCACTGGTGGCCGGGAGACACTCCACTGGAGATTCTTGTCGGGGCGATCCTCACCCAGCAGACCACCTGGAGGAATGTGGAAAAGGCCATACGGAACATGAAAATCAAAGGGCTTCTCGACCTGGGAAAGATTGCCGAGGGTGGAGAAGGATTGGAGCAGGCTATCCGCCCTTCGGGATATTACCACCAGAAAACAAAACGCCTTGCTTTGACTGCCACCTCCATTATCGAGCGCTACGATAACCTCGGGGATCTCCTAAGATTGGAAAAAGAAGGACTCAGAAAGGAGCTCCTGTCAATCAACGGGATCGGCCCGGAGACTGCGGATTCCATCATCCTCTATGCAGCGGAGAGGCCCATCTTTGTGGTGGATGCATATACCTTCAGGATCATGAGA
>DAOVMN010000493.1 GCA_030630685.1 Thermoplasmata archaeon
CATTCTTTCATCCTCTTTCATTCTATTTCGCCTTTTATTGATTTCAAGTTCTTTCATGGTTTCAATCCGACTAATCGGATTTCTTCCAGGAATTTAGGGTTGTTTGGATCTTAATTAACTTTCTATTGTTTACCCGAATATCACGGGATATTTCCATTTCGTCATCTTTTTCCGATGATACCCCCAACAATCTCTCCAGATAGGATGAGTTCCCTGTTTCGAGTATTTCCAGTATAATGCCCTTCGTTCGTTTATCGACCCCCTTTAATGTTTGCAAATCTTCCTTCATCCCTGACAGTGGCTCCTTCAACTGCGAGATGGAATAGGCCGCGTAACCAAAGGGCGATTTAACTCCCTCCAACTTCAGGAGATAATGAATGTGCTCCAGTATTACGACCACCAGATCGTTTTCATCCAATATGTCCCTGAAAACAGCAAGTGGGATCCGTTGGGGCATCCCGTACTTCTTTGCGATCCTGTCGAACACCTGATTCAACCGGGAATAATATCCCGCGGAGGCCTGCCCCCACCTGTCGCCCTGGTAGATCTTTTGATACTCCGGGATGAGGTCCGGGTAATGTTCCTTGAGCACATTGAAGAAGTAATTCCTCTGCCTTCCGTCTTTGAGAGTCATCCCGCTGAAGATGATGAAGTCCACACCCGCCTCGCTCGCTCTTCTTACGGATTCCTCGATCTGCTCCTGTGTATCGGTTATGAAAGGGATCACGGGCAATAGGAACATGCCGCAGGCAATCCCCTCGCTCTTGAAGCGGGCAAGTGTCTTCAATCGCTCTGACGGCGGAGGTACACCGGGCTCGAAGATCGCACTTATCTCATCATCCACTGAGGAAAAACTGAAGCTCACGATCGCTCTATTTCTTTCGTTGATTCTCCCGAGGATGTCCATGTCCCGTTCGATGAGCGTTGATTTTGTAAGGACATGCACCGGGAAATTGTACCCATCGATCAGTTGAAGCGCCCTCCGGGTCAATTGGTAATCCTTTTCGGCAGGCTGGTAGCTGTCGCCGATACCGCCCCCCGCCATGATAAAACATCGCCCGAGGGGTTTTCGCTTTCCTTTCGGGCTCAATTCCCTGTGCAGGACTTTAATCGCATTTGTTTTTACCGCAACATCCTCTCCAAACTCCCCGTCAACATAATATCCCTCCGCTCTCCCGTCGCAGTAGACGCAGTTGTGCGTGCATCCCCTGTAGAGATTCATCCCGTAGCGGGAAATGAACCACGAGTCGATCTTTTTGTACTTCCGCAGGATGGATTTTGCTTCAATCTCCCTGATGGTCATCGTGTCTGTATCTCCTCTTCTTGGCTGTCGTGTACTTCCCTCCACATCACAGTTCCTCACAGCTCTACCAGACATCTCTCGAGGTCCTTAACGCCCGGGGCCTTTTACCCTTCCCCGGCTCTCATGATACCCCCTCCCCCCAGGATCCCCATTATTGCCTCCCAGTTTGTTCTTCCAGTTCTCGTCCCTGCGGCTGTAACTGATGAAAACGGTGGGATTGCTCATTGCGGTTTGATGCCTGTTAGCCTATATAATAATTCCGAATTCGAAAACCTTTACCTGACGCCCGCCTATCCCCTTCTGCGTCGCACCTTTTGAGTTTCGGCCCGTCGATCATTGCTGCTTTACTCGATATGGTCCTGATA
>DAOVMN010000288.1 GCA_030630685.1 Thermoplasmata archaeon
GTGATAATTGGTAATCACATCCAGAATACAGGGCTTTACGGCATCAATCTTGACTCTGGTATATTGTATGTTCCGGGGGATTGGAAATACCCTGCAATTGTTGAAGACAATACTATCAGTGATGTTAGTTACGGGATGTATCTGAGGGATGCCGAGGGAAGATATTCCAACAATCTGATAACGAATTGCAATTACGGGATAAATGCAATGGATAATGCTTTCTCCGCCAATGTCTCCATGGAGTTCCTGGACAATGTGGTAAGGGACTGCACATTCGGAATGAACATCGCGTTGTGTGATTATCACTATTTTGATTCTACACCTTCCAGGGCTGTTATCAGAGGTAACCTCTTTGAACGAAATCTCTATCGCGGTTTGTGGCTCCGAGGCACAGGCACCTACAGGGTTGAGAATAATACGGTAGCACTCAATCCCCTAGGAATAGATATTCAGGCTTACCGTAACATGAGTTTTGAAAATAATACGATTTCATACAACCTCGGGGGAATATTCTTCTGGGATCAAAATGGAGGATATGTCAATGCTTCCCTTAAAAACAATGATATTTTAAACAATGCTTATTTTGGAATCAGGAATGACAATTCGGTAGAGTATCCAATGGATGGGGATTACTTCGGAGGCGTACCAAGTGAGGATGGCGACCTTGTTGAAGGTTCATTTACCGGTACATATTCCACCGAGCCAAATAATCCCGACAACCCTGACCCAACGGTTGATGTAACTGTAATAAACTCAGGGGAAGAGATATCGATCACAGGAAGCACTTCACTCGATACCAACTACTTTGCCAGGAAAGGGGCATCCCTCAAGATAAACAATGCAGTCCTTGACCTGAATGGCTTCTGGCTTGTTTCGAAGAGAGGGTCGTGGTTAAATATCACATCTTCAACCCTTTCTGATGGGTTAACTCTGTCAATTGCTACTGACAACGCGGTTGTAGAGGACTCCACCTTTCAGAACATAGTAGCTGGGATTTCAGTGTATCGGGCAAAGCCATATATTGGAAATTGTACCATACGTCTGATCAACAATTCTTACGATTCAGGAGGACAATCTGTCAAGACACAGTCGGTTATCGAGCCTTCAAGCATTTGGCTTTACGGCGATGACTCGATGATCCATGGCAGCTCGATGACGGATGATGGTCCTTTTGGTATCTATTCCAGAAGGAGTAGTGCGAGACTTTCGGATGTCTCGATATCAAATAAGGAAAGAGGCGTTTTAACACTTGAGGGGAATTCAACCATCGAGGATTCTGAAATAAGCATGTGCTCATTCGGGATAACAAACTATGATGGTGGGTATTTCTATGAGACCACCTCCATAATTGTCGAGAACTGTGATCTTCAGAGCAACGAAGTCGGAATGAAATTCTCTCATGATCACTCTGATGTCCTGTCAAAAGGAGTATATGTCTGCAATACAACCATAAATGGTGGTACGATGGCTATCGATGCGCAGCTTGAGGAAAGTCTATTCCTTGGAAATGAGATCACCGCAAATGGTGCGAACATCCATGGGGCAGATGTAAGATTCTTTGGGAATACTTTTTCCGATGGAACCGGGCTTGATCTCACTGGTGAACGATTACGTCTGGAAAACAATACTTTTGACTCCAACGACCTGGGGCTTTATGTCACAAATTGTGCGCCGATTCTCGTGAACAACGATTTCACGAACAATCAGTACGGTGTCTATGCCGAAGAAACAGGACAGCCAAAGTTGAAATACAACAACTTCGAGGGAAACAGCGAATACGGGGTCTATAATGACGACAGTACTGTTTGGGTGGATGCCAAACTCAACTGGTGGAATTCAGTCGATGGACCGGGTGGTGAAGGTTCCGGTGACGGCGATGCGATCTCCAAATATGTTCTCTATGAACCCTGGTTGACTGAAGAAAGTTCTCATCAGGGACATTACGAGAATATTCCACCTGATGTCTATCCGAATGAACCCGGGAAAAAACTAACCTTTGTTTACAATGCAAGCGGCAGTGCACTTGACCCGGAAGGCGATGTCATCAGGCGAGTTGAAATACAAATTGTAAATGGCTCCTATGATTCCGGGTGGATAGAATCAGACGGATTGTGGCGTGATGTGAATAACAGATCAGAATTTGCTCACATTCTCGATATTTTCGATCTGGGATTTGACGGGACATATAATGTAAATGCAAGATCTTTTGATGGTAATGATTATTCAAAAATCGAAACGATTGAGATTACAGTGGATATGCCCGAGCTTGAAAATCACGAGCCCATCAACATTCAGAGCAATAGTGGATTCAACGCTCCGAACAGCGGCGTTGGATCAGGTAGTGGAACACCAGATGACCCGTATATCATCGAGAGATGGGAAATCTCTTCCGAGGAAGCGGATGCGATCTCGATTTCAAATACGGATGAATATCTTATAATCAGGCTTTGCAACATCCATAGCGAGAGAGAGAATCACGGCATCGTTCTGGAGAATGCCAGGAACATTGTAATCCGGAACAACAGATTTCACAAGAATCAATATCAGATAAATGCCGAATCCAATTCGATATTTGATGTTATCGACAATATGTTCATACTGGGTAAGCGAGAGATAGTGGCTCGAGATAGTTTTGTGAACATCACTGGAAACGTCTTTCGTCATTCCGGTGGTCCTTCCATCTCGATGGTTGGAGAGGGCAACGGGAGCATCGTGAAGAATTTGTTGATATTGTCAGGACAGAACTCGGGCATCAGCCCATGGGGTATGGATCCCCTGATCGCTCATAATGTTATTCTGGGATCGACTCAGATCAACATCGGTGACTCCAACGCAACTATCGAGTACAATGTATTGGCTAACGGTGACACTGCAATCAACATCAACCATAAACAGCCTTATTTCTATCGTAACCTCATTGTAGATAATTACAGGGGCGTAGCCGGAAGCCGGACCACTGCTGTAATGCGAGAAAACAATATCTTCGGCAATTCAGAAGGTGTTCGTTCCAGCAATGGTCGGATCGATGCAAGATGGAACTGGTGGGGCGCAGCCAACGGTCCCTCGGGAGCAGGTGACGGAGATGGTGACCTGGTGGGTGACAATGTGGACTACGACCCCTGGCTCACGGAACCCTGTGACGGGGAAGGGAATCATGCTCCCACCCTGGAGATCACCGAGCCGGACGGGACGGGGGATGAGGCAGACGACAGTTACACCATCCTCTGGGAGGCGGATGACGAGGACGGGGATACCGTGACAATCGACCTGTTCTACGACACCGACACCGATCCCGGGAACGGCAGGACCCTCATCGATGAGGGCCTCTCCAACACCGGGAGCTACGATTGGGACTGTTCTGACGTGCCCGAGGGCAATTACTACATCTACGGGATTGCGGATGACAACAACGGTTCAAAGGCAGCCGCTTATTCCCCTGGCACAGTGCACATCTCACACGGAGGCGGACCGGTTAACCACGCTCCTTCGATCGAAATAACCGAGCCGGACGGGAACGATGACGATGCGGACGAAAGCTACACCATCACCTGGAATGCAGATGATGAAGACGGAGACACCGTTACAATCGACCTGTACTACGACACGGATACTGACCCGGACAACGGGAAAACCGAGATTGAGTCAGGTCTGGACAACACCGGTTCCTACGACTGGGA